>NZ_JBSLYH010000019.1:0-129594 GCF_055793305.1 Calyptranema fuscum S582 | reverse complement strand
TATCCGTATCCAGCAGTAATAAATCAGGTGGATACTGCTCCAGTTGAACAAGTGCATCCATTCCACTATGAGCAATGTCCACTTGGTACCCACGCTTTCTCAGCATTGAGCGCATAGGGCGCAAGATATTAGGGAGGGCATTCACCAGTAGAATGCGCTTAGCTTCAGGTGAAGCAAGCCTAATCGTTAGGTTTAAAGGTTTTAAGAGCATACTTTTATCCAACGCTTTATTTGTCGGTTGTCTATGTGACTTACGGCAAACTGGCGATGACCCTGTGCTTCGTAACTTGCTCTAAGCCTGTGTAGTACAAGCTTTTTTAGCCTTCATCCTAGGGAAACACTATATTTGGGAAAAGGAATAGCTTGTTGGATAGGGAACAGAGATGTAAAGAAGTCAGTCTAACGGATTTATTAAAACTTTGCATTTCGCCAAAGACTTATTCTATCTAGGGATTCGCGTCTATCTGCCTTAAGTAGTAGTCAAAATAATGAAGGGTGGGAACGATGCGAGTTGCAATTGTAGAGGATCATAGCCTTACCCGTACAGGGATTCGTAGTGCTTTGAATGAACAGCAGGATATTACTGTTGTTGGGGATGCTGAAACGGGGATTGCAGGGCTAAAGCTGCTTCAGAAGACGAAACCGGATTTGGCGATCGTAGACATCGGTTTGCCAGACATTGATGGGGTAGAGGTAGTGCAGCGGTTTCGGAATACTGTCCCTCCAGAGGCAGATGTTCAAACCCGGTTCATTATGCTGACATCCTACATTCAAGAACGAATGGTATTAGCGGCATTTGCAGCGGGGGCTGATTCATATTGTGTCAAGAACACTAAGTTCGAGTTGCTACTAGAAGCCATTCGTATGACCTATGAGGGGCAGTCTTGGATTGATCCGGCGATCGCTCGTATTGTCCTCAAACATGCTCGGCAATCTGCATCGCCCCCATCAAGTACTAATGAACCTCAAACAGTAACCATCAATGCGCTGGATTCGGAGCAAGCTACTATCTTGGAATCTGATCCTCTAACGAAAAAAGAGTTGGAAGTGCTGGAATTGATGGTTCAGGGCTACACCAATAATCAGATCGCTGGGCAGCTTTATATGAGTCTTGGCACGGTCAAAGTTCACATCCGTAGCATCCTCAATAAACTGTGTGCTAGCGATCGCACTCAAGCTGCTGTACTGGCAATGCGAGCAGGGCTGATCGAGTAAAAAATTTGCATAGCGGAAACTATGCAATGAGGGCTGACTAGCTAGAGGGCTGAGAGATTGACTGCATGACACTGATTTGAGTGGTGTAGAGCGATCGCCCACTCCCACTTTCTAAATCAAAATAGGTGGCGAACCGTCGTAGCTTGCCAGTGGTCAGTTGCAGTAGATAGTCAAATGCTTCAGTTGCGACACGCTGGTTAATGCTGAGGGATTGGCTGTTCAGCAGAGCAAGCTGTTCACAGGAAAGGGTATTGCTCTCCATTTCTTCTGGCTGTGGAACCAACAGGTCGGGTTGCTGAATGGTTGGGGCAGGGAGCCGAAAGCATCCCAACGTGTTGAACTGATAATCGTCGGGTTTAGTGGAAAGTTGGGACCCTAATAAAACTTGTCCACTCCGGCGGGAATTGCCACAGTCCAGATACCAGGTGTGAGGGGCGAATTGATGATTGTTGTTTTCCAATACCTGGGCGATCGAGTGTCTAGCTTTAGCATTATCAACACACCCAGCAACCACGGCAAGGGTATTGTAGCCAGGAGTAACCCAAGCTGGATCGAAGGATTGAGCGATCGCGCCTACTTCCATTCTCCAAGCGATCGCATAGCGGAGTGCCAATGTTTTAGCTTTGTTCAGCCCGATTTCTGCATCACAGAAGCATTGGCGTAATACATTGGCTTCTTCAACGTGGTCTGGGTCAACGAAGTAGAGTTTGACTGTTTTCCCTTTACTGGACAGAACTCTACCCAAACGAACAATGGATGGAGCCAGCCAAGAACCTGTTCCGCCGCATCCTACTAACCAAAGTTCGATCGCGGTGTAGTCAATCGTGAGCACAGGCGAAGCGTTTGCCAGATCAAGATTTAGTTCCATAAGTTCTCCAACACATTTGCAGGTGGCAATTCCGTGCTGTAAAACTGACATCCAGACAGGACTGAAACATCGACCATGAAGAAGTCAGAATCAATATCAAACACGGTTTTTGCCGGAACATTCCAGCAATGCTGAAACAGCCCGACGCGCATTTGAATTTCTGGTTTGGTTGTATTCACCCGACCCAATACGCCATAGATTCGGAAGCCTGTTTCGTCTGCATTATCTGTGCTGGAGAAGAATGCAGGCATGGTTGCATGAGAATGGATCTCTACGACAGCGTGATAATGAGAAGAGTAGCTGCCTGATTCTGTAGGTTGACAACTGGTTGTGTTTTGGGTTTGCTCCGGTGTTTGTAATTTCCATTCAGCATCTTGTTTGTGGAAATGAAATAATATTTCTGCATTGGATTCAGCGCAGGCATTACAACTCGATCGCCACACTTCTAGCAAAAGTTCTTTGGGAATTCGGGGTGTGATGGTGAGATGAGGAGTCAGGTGAGGTAGCCCTTTGATCCGCTGATCGCTCAGACGGACAGGCATGAGAACTTTGATGCCAGGACGAGCGGCGCTGGCAAAAACGCCATTACCAGCCAGAAGGTAGGTGAGAGCGCTGCCTGAATCAAGGAGGGAATCAGCCGCAGTTGCATAACCGATCAGTGGTTTAGTAAGTTCGTTCATCTAGAATTTCCTGCACAAGCGCATCGACACTTTTTTTGTTGCCGATAGGCATCAAGTCAGAAGCTGAATACGTGGAACGCTTGCCTTGCTGATGCAGTTTCAGAAGCTGTTGCCGTACATCACCCGAATGAGATTTTGATTTCCCTGTAGCCAAGTGATTTGTAAAGAGGCTGGAAATGAAAAGATTCCAGGCTACATCAATGGTTTGAGGACTGGCAGCAGGAGGTTCGTTAACACCCCAACAAACCTGTCCTGAGTTGTAGATATTGGGTAGTGGGGTATGAAATGCAAATGCTTTGGGATCGAATATCTTGTCTTTGAGCGTCCAAACCCAATATTTCGTCTCAATTCCCATGAAGACCATTGCAGGCAGCGGAATTTTGAGAGTTCCAACCTCGTCACAGTTGAGTAGATGGGTAGCCAGAGGGATAAATTTGATCAGGTAAGTGCCTGTACTTCCAGTGCCATAACGAACGATACCAGGCTGCATCCATTCCGTATCAATGGGTTCGTGACTAAAAGCAGCCCGGAGTGCCGTTGGGGAAACACATTTGTAAATGTCAATGGCTGGCACATTTTTATTCCGTCTATGGAAGATGTAATAGCCATCCAGAAACAGTAATTCGGCTTGAATGGCAGAAGATTTTCTGGGAGGGTCGGCGAGAACTGCTTTGATGATTTCACTGGAGAGAATAGGGTTGGGTGAAGCTGCTAGGTTCGTTTCAATGCGTGTGTCCATAGCTGTAGTAGAAGTTGTGCATGAGGTTTCATATCAGTTTCCAACCACTCAATTAACAGGTAAGCAGCATCCAAAATTCGGCTGGCTTGTTTCCATTTCCGGTGAAGGAGATTGATAGATGATTTGGACCAGGGTAGAGAGGAGGCGTACAGACCGTAGTTCATCTCGTCTGGAGACTCATCAAGCCAGAGATTTTCAGTTTCATGATCCAGGAGTTTCAATGCCAGAGGTAGAAACTGTAAGGGTGTAGTGAGTTCATAGCAAAGCCGCCTCAACCGTTTGTTGTCGATGCGATCGGGATGATGAATATCTTTGTAAGAGACATGATGAGTTTCAAATTCACTGTCAAACCATTCGCTACCTTCTGGTTCCACATCATCTAACCAATAGCGACCTTCCTGACTGAACGGAAGCAGCAGTTTCCATCCCATCCTCAAATTTTCAATTCCCTCCTCAATTTGCCAATCTACCCCCATTGAAGTGATGGGGATAGCCTGAAGGCGTTCTTCGTGAGCGCTTTCCACCGCCCAGAATGACATTGGGAACAGATGAGTATAGACCAGGGTGATGAACTCCAATTCCCTTGGGCTATGGCAATTTTCTGAGGAAACTGTTTTAGAGTTGCCTTCATTATTAACAGGCAGATAAAGAGAAGTTTGGCTAGTTGCCCATTCAGATGGGAAAAAGTGCTGGTAGAGTGCTAGCAGTTGATAAGTGTTAAGTTGGACTTCCAGATAGTCGAGAGCTTTAAGCGGAGTGATTGTTAACTGGCACTGGCGAAGGCTGTAGATTGCTTCCGCTATAGTGCTGGGGACAAGACTCATGGCTAAAATCCTTCAGGAATACCACTGTAGGTTGGTTTACAAGAAGTTAGGGCTTTTAATGAATGATTGACCGCTTGGGTAAATGTTGTACCAGCGGCGATCGCTTCTTCAATTTGCTCTGCCCATTGTTCTGCATTTCCCCAGTCAATTCCATTCATTAGCTGGTGTTGTCGGAGTTGATGACACACTTGAATGGCTGGATTGACCTCTTCAGGGGCAGCTATCAGAGATTCCAAGGGAGAAATACCCTTTCGACCCGGTTTTCTGATAATACGAATTGGTTCTCCGTCTTTGCGTTCAATTTCTGCATTTGCTAGTTCGGCACAGAGAGGAGTGAAGGCATCGCGCAGAAGTTGATCGTCAAGGGCGATCGCGTCGGGTAGCCAATGTTGTTGTCCTTCATAGACGACAAGTCGTTTATTGGTTGTGCTGATGGTCATGGCAATTAGAACAATGAAATTTGAGTTTGACTATTGCTGCTCGGTTTAGGGGTAGTAGAACTAACTTTGCTTGTTTGGGTTTGAGACTGGATTGTTCGTTGAGGAAGGGTTTTGGTAGCTTGAGCTTGAGCGATGTTACGGCGAATTTGGCGGTTAGGAAAATCGGCTTTCAGGTCGTCTAGCAGTTGAGTGATCGCTGATGGAAGTGAACCCAATTCTTCCTGGTTCAGCATTGCCACAATTGGAAAATCACCATGACTACTGGCAGCTAACAATACAGGTCTACTTCCTGGTTGTCCTGCGTTGGGTAACAGAGTGATCACAACCTGAACTTTACACTGCTCAAAAATATAGGGTTCTGATTCTGCCTGAGTAGGGGATACAGAGTTTGGGAATTCCTCATCAACAGAAGATTCTTCTAAATCCTCTTCATCAGTTTGTTTTTCTTCGTCAGTTGCCGAATTCAAGAGTTTCAAAAAGTCGGCTTGTCCTGCTTCGTACCGTTGCCGATCAAACAGCAACCCAAGATTATGAAACCGTTCTTCAGCAGTCTTTTTACCATTGGTGCTTTTGGCAATCGCATCCAATTTAGTTGTCGTTGCTGTTAAGTTTGCGACGGTGATCGCCTCTTCTGGTGTTAACCATTTCATAACAGATCCAAGTTTATGGTCTAGTGGAAATGGCGGTAGCCAGGTCAAGCTAAAAATTAGCCAGCAGCAAAACCGCATTTTTGCTACTGGCTAGCGATAAAGTTTACTGCTCTGCCAACAGTGAGTTTTTGAAATCTTGAATCGCTGTGGCGGTCAGTGAGTAAATGACGCGCCGTCTGCGTTCAATGTGAGTACCATCAACCGGAATTCCTTTCTTCCAGGCAGCGATGATCGCTTTCTTGTCCGCCGAGTAAGTGGTTTTCTTTTTGCGAAACTCATCCGGCAATTCCTCGGCATCCACTAGCAGCTCGCAACTGGGAGGGTTTTCACGAATCGTAATTCGGAGTGAATGACCGACAACCTCATCGGGTAGCCCTCCCGCTATGTTTTGCTCCAGAATACTCTGATCAAGAGCCTGCCGCCATCGTTCTAAGCGATCGAGTGCCTCTTGATGGATGGCTTTCAGGTGTTCCAGGCGCTGTTTGACCCCTGCAATCTCAGCATCGAGTTGAAATGCGAGTTCAGCGTGAAGATCGATCGCATCTTCTTGCGCTTCCTGAGTTTCCCATATTGCTGCAAGAAGTTCAGCTTCTTCCTCGGCTGTTTGAGAGTGAGTCAGCAGATCCCAAAGTTCCGCCGCTGCTTGTGAAAGTCCTGCTAAAGATTGTTGAGCTAGAGGGAAGGTCATGATTACCACCTCCCGCAAGATTCGTAGTAGTCTCGTTCTGCTTCGATGTCTGCCAAAATCATCAGAGTGCCTGGATTAATGTCTTCTTCTGAGGATTGATCGGATTCAAGAGATAGATCAAGATGAGTGATTGTCAGTGGCGTTGAGTCGTTAGTAGAACTGGTTATTAGAGTTTGCATAGAGGGTAGCCTTGATCACACTGCATGAACCAGCGCGATAGCGCCCTACCTCTGTGCCATAAACCGTCGAATGTTTCTAGCACACGCAATGCACCGAGCTTCCCGGTTTCCCTCAAACTCTAATTCCCAGGCAGGTGTGCGAATTAGTTTACCGTTACGGGAATGAATAATCAATCCATAGCGGGCACCATCCCAGGCAAGGCTACTGTCTGTACTGTAAGCCAAGCTCCGAAGGTGATTGAGGGCGACCGTCCAATTGCACCCATAGATGTGAAACCGTTGAGGATATTGCTGGCAGAGGGTTTTCAATTGACGCAGCATTTTGTAAGCGATCGCTCGTTCCTGTGGGTTTTTGGATTTGCCCTGACGCATGAGCATCACCAAGCCACCAATGCCAACGATCCGGCTATGTTGCAGGTAGTGATTCAGAAACTTCTTGGGTGTGTCCCATCCCCATACCGGAATCATTCTCACCGGAAAAGACTCAAAATTTTGCTTAAGCCATCGACGAGCCGTCAGCCAATTCTGATACGTTGCTTTCGGGTCGCCAATCACATCTGGAGCACTGATCCAGGCATAGTTTCCTGACACTGCAATTTCCATGTATCGAATTACGTCAAGCGTACCGCCGTACCTAAAGTGATAGTAAGCATTAGAATCTAAAGCTACCTTTAGAAAACCCTGACTCAGATGAATTTTTGTTGGATTCACCAAAACTTGATTCACGCCAGCCCGTTTCAACATGAGGGCATCATTAATCTCAGAAAGTCCACTGAAGTAGAAAAACATGAGCTACTCACTGTCTTGTTGTAGAGTCGTCAGAGCGCTTTGAATGAGTGGCAACGTGTCTTCATCAGCAACAGGCACGAGGCGATAAATCCGAGTATTTTGGGTGGTGTAACCAAAGTCCTCAATCAACGAGGCAACCAGTTCCACTGCACGCTGAAGCGTACCGTAGGTGTGGGGTTCTTCTGTTGGCAAAATGGGATAGAAGGTTTCCTGCTCTAACCACGGTAAAGGTTCATCGACCTTAACCACCACGAAAGTTGGAGAATTTGCGTTTAGTGATTCAGACATAGACCGCTCCATGTTGGTGAACAGGCGAGGGCATGTAAACCTGCTTAAGGTTGTCAGCCCACCTACCTTGGCTGGAGCGGAAGCTCTATCGAGATCGCAGCTATCTTGTCTATGCTTGGGTTAGGGAACAAAGAGAGTTAACTGAACAGGTTTAGCGGGTCCTGTCAGTTCTCTCCAATTCTGATCAAAGGCTTTCAGGTTACGGCATTTGTTTTTCGCTAGCTTGGGAGCAACAACATAAAACTCCTCGAAAGCTGGATAAATGCCTTCTTGTCGCCGATGGAGGTAGCACCGTTTGCCGTGCAAGTCTTCTATTAAGGCATGATGACGTTGGCAAATCACTTCTAACTTAGATTCCATCTGAGCTTTCTTGCCTTCATCAACAAGAACCACGTTGCGATCGGAATTGATGTAGGGCTTGCCATTCTTCCCAATCAATTGTTTGTAAGTGCGTTGCACGTGATAGATTGCCCACTGTAACTGACGTAATAGCTGCTCCAATTCATCAAAGGCAACCTGATTACCACTTTTTGCTATCAGATCATAAGCAGTGCCTGATGAGAATAAGTGCATTCGTGGATTAAATGCTAGAGCGTTCATCTCCATCAGCAGCGTGAATCCTGCGGCTTTTGGGTCCCGATCGTATCGGGCGATCGCAGCTTGCTTTTGTTGAAATGGGCAGTAGCTACAAGCCGATTTTCTCCAGAGAACTCCGAGCGTGTGGTAGAGATATTCAGTGCAGTCGTCTCTTGTCCATCCCCATTCAATGAGTGGATAGAGAAACTGATGTCCCTGGCAGGTATAGCCGTCAGCCTTACCAGCCCGCTTGATTTCATCGGCGTTGTAACCCAAATAGGGACCAAAGGCTTCTGTGATGTGGTCTGAGATCCAGGCATCAAGCACCTCTCCCTTCCAGCGTTGCGCGCAAATATGAGGTCGTCCCAAGCGAGGTACAGTTCCAGACTGGAGTAAATCACGGCTGAGGG
The DNA here is from genome assembly GCF_055793305.1 of Calyptranema fuscum S582. Classification (NCBI taxonomy): domain Bacteria; kingdom Bacillati; phylum Cyanobacteriota; class Cyanophyceae; order Oculatellales; family Oculatellaceae; genus Calyptranema; species Calyptranema fuscum. The sequence goes on along the minus strand of NZ_JBSLYH010000019.1, from coordinate 121,248 downwards.
GAAAGTATCCTTCGGTGTGCAGCTCGTAGGGCTGGTGAGTGTCACTGAGAATGATGTAACCATCCAGTTTACTGGCAGAGGCTTTTGCAACCTGCACCAATCGAACCTGGTGTTCCCGTATTACTGGAAAGAGATGAGTTTCACAAAGGTATTTGGTTTCATTCATCTCATCGCCAGTTTGCGCGGTTAGCACAATCAGATTGTGGAAGTCATTGAAGGGACGAGACTGAGGCTCCAGCAGCCAACGCACGAGGATTGCTGTGCTCTCGACTCCCATGCCCCAATTGAGGAGATGTAGCTGAGGAATCATGGCATAGAGATAAAAAATCCTCCAGACAAGTGCCTGAAGGAGCCAGCAGAAGGGAGCTAGAAGTTCCTAAAGGGTGGTTCCTGTTCGCTCAGTAATATGTAGGAACCCGACATTCGTACCTTCTGGGTTTGCCTGAGCGATGACATAAAAGAAAGCTTCTGCATCTGGTTGTTTAACGATCAGGTAAGGGTAGCCGTCTTGAGTTAAGCCCGCCTGGTGGATCTGACCACCGACCAACTTAGCGAGTTGTTGTTGATAGGGATTCATAGCGATGTCCTGATTAGTCTGCCCTTGCCGGAGCCAATTATGAAAGTCGATACTTTCAGGTTCTGGTGCGCGATCGCTGGGTTTAAGCTTGCGAGTGCGATCGTATATCGCCTCTGGCACTACACTCTTCAGATGCGCGTCAACGGCATTGAAGTTTACGGTGTGGAGGTTGCTCCAGGGAAGACTCACATGAAAGCGGTGCGATTCACCGACCAGGTTGAAGTTGAGATAGTACTCCATATCGCTTAGGGATTAAACATCTGAAAGCAGTGGAGCGGTAGCTCTGAAGTAAACTTAGGGAATAAAAAACTGAAGTTTTAGCAAGATTCATTCCCTAAGTCAATGGCAGGGGTACTTAATCAGCAGGATAGGCGGGTCAGATGGCTCAGTGTACAGCTTGCCAAGGAACCATTGCGATCGCGGTTTAATGTTGGGATCGGGGTAAACGTCCTGACTGTACCATTGGTTGTGAATCTGGTAACACGGTTCGCCCCAAGGAGAAGGTTGAATCTGGTGAACAATTCCTCGGATGCTGACACCGCAAGTAAAGACAACAACAGCTTGTCCAGTATGAATTGTGTGCATGAGGCTAGGTAGAGACTATTTGCTCATTAATAGCGATAGCTAATTAAGAGGAGTATCTTGACGCGAAAGGTGCTTATTACGTCTTTCTAGTTCTGTCATTAGATTGTTCCAACACTTGAGATTTGCGCCTCTAACTATGATTTTTTGGGCAGCTTCCCTTGCCTGATCTAGAATCTCAGCATCTTTCACTAAATTTGCCAGTTTGAAACTGGGTAACCCAGCCTGGGTTGTGCCCAAAACTTCTCCCGGACCTCGCAGGCGCAAATCCATTTCGGCAATGAGGAAGCCATTCTGGGACTGCTCCAACACTTTTAGTCGTTTGTTTGTTTCTTCAGACCTAGAGGTGTTGATGAGCAAGCAATAGGACTTGGCTCTGCCGCGACCGACTCGTCCTCGAAGTTGATGAAGTTGAGATAATCCAAACCGCTCGGCGTGCTCGATTAGCATGACTGTGGCATTGGAAATATCTACTCCAACCTCAATCACAGTCGTAGACACCAAAACTTGAGTTTGGCAGTTACGGAAGCGGGCAACCGCCGCCTCCTTTTCTGTACTGCTCATACGCCCGTGTAGCAAACCCACTCGAAGTTCTGGAAACACATTGTCTTGTAAGAATTGGTGTTCGCTGATGGCAGACTTTAAATCCACTGTGTCAGAGTCATCTACCAGCGGCAGCACAATATAGGCTTGATGCCCTTGCATCACCTGTTCCCAAATCAGGTTGTGTGCTTGAGATCGCTGTTGCTCTGTTAAGACTTGAGTGATAATCCCCGGTCTACCTGGTGGTAGTTCATCGATCCACCCTACATCTAAGTCTCCGTGTAAGGTTAGAGCCAGCGTTCTTGGGATGGGGGTTGCTGTCATGGTCAGTAGGTGGGGATAATCGCCCTTCTGTTGCAGCTTGAGCCGTTGCTGCACACCAAATCGATGTTGTTCATCAATGACAACTAATCCCAATTGATGAAATTGAACCGAATTCTGGATCAACGCATGGGTGCCAATTAATAGCGGTAATTTGCCAGTTTGTAGATTGCGTTGTATCTCCTGGCGATTGGACATTGAAGTAGAACCTGCAAGAAGTGCCACAGCCAATTTCAGCGGTTTGAACCAGTGGGCAATTTTGCAGAAGTGTTGCTCTGCTAAAACCTCTGTGGGTGCCATTAATGCTGCCTGATAACCAGACTGAATTGCTGCCAGAATTGCTGCGATCGCAACCACCGTTTTACCCGATCCCACATCTCCCAGAATCAAACGATTCATAGGCGTATTTCGGCTCATGTCATCCAGAATTTCGCTCGTGACTCGCTGTTGTGCTTGAGTAAGCTGAAAAGGCAGAATTTTGTAAAACTGCTCCAACAGTATTCCTTGCGCGAGGAGTGCGTCCCGCTGAATTTGGCGACGAGCCTGCCTCCGTTGCAGCAAGCTCAGTTGCAGATAGAAGAATTCATCGAACACCAGTCGGCGACGGGCAGCTTCTAGGTTTGCTGGATTAGAAGGAAAGTGGATATGAGCGATCGCCTGATTTAATCCCACTAATTTGTACTGCTTCCGTAATGCGTTAGGTAAAGGATCAGCCAAGGTTACACTTTTAAGGGCAAGCTGAAGGCATTCCCGAATTAGATTTCCAGTGATTCCCTTGGTTAAGGTGTAGATTGGCTGAATGGTGCTGTTTTTTGCGTCTGAGACAATCTCAGCTACATCAATGACTTTAACCTCTGAGGCAGCAATCGCTTTACCACCTGTGTAGTTGTCCAGCTTGACTTTACCGGAGAGCATGACAATTCTGTTTGTTCGATAAAAATTACACTGCTGCGATCGCCATTTTTTTGATTGGTAGTAGGGATGATTATGGAAGTGTGTACAGGTAATGTTGGCGGAACCTGATTTGTTAGTGATGCTCCACTGTTGAATAGTGAGTTTACCATTCTTGGCAGTGAAGATGCGATGTTGCTTGAGTTTGCCAATGATGGAAACAGTTTCTCCTACTTTTGCTTCTGCAAGCTTTACGCATTTACAAATGATATGATCACGCGGAAAATAGTAAAGCAGATCCAGAATGGTGTAGATACCTAATTCATGAAGCTTGTTGATGTAGGATAGCTTGATACCAGCATGATGTAGAGAACATTTTTCCAGAGTCATGATTCCAGACAGGGTGAAGGTCTGGAGGTAGGGCTGCGATAGCAGGGCAATTCAAGTAAGTATTTCCTCCAATAGTGATGAGCCATTGGAGGAATAGGCTTTACCGAACACTAAATTTTCTTGCCTGGGTACGCTGCTTTTTATGTTTCCGCGATCGCCATTGACTTACACTTACGAGAATTGAGTCAAGGCTGCGACTAGCAAAAGCAGGGGTTTTGCTAGCACTCTGCCAGATGGTTTCTGCTTCGGCATCATCTAAAGGGGGTGTACAGCGATCGCAGTATCGCTCAAAGAGTTGATGGGGAGCAGGATGGTAAACGATTCGGTGTCGGGTTAATAAATCAGCGGTTCCCAATAGGTTCCGAGCCAGCTTGTAACCTGCGTTGTTTCGATTGCCTTCTAGCTCACCGTACTTTAGAAGGGCGCGATCGCTTTTTGTCAGGCAGATGGTTAGCGGAATTGAGATCCCGCTAGCGCGGTGATGTTTGAGAGATAAGTGATTATCTCTTGTTCCAAGTCTCCGATGCTTCAGCACAGTTGAGCGGGATCTTAGAGCAGGCGGTTGAGTCAGTGCGGAGTGTGGGTCAACAGAATCATTCATTTTCGCCAGATGAACCAGTTGTACCCACTTCCGCCACTGCTGATCCGATAGTCCATAAGGAAACAGTCCAGTGGCATCCAAAGCAGCACTTAGCTTTTTGAAACTGTATTGGGACGTGGAATAATGCTCCAAGGTGATTGCTCTAGCACTGCTCAACTCCCCATTTTTCACTTCCCTGCGAACCATACCTGGAAGCCGCATAGAACGCGCTAAATTGCAGATTGCTGGGTCAGCATTTTGAGCGATCGCAAGTTTTCGATTCAGGCAAATCCAGCGTTCTGGAGATAGCCCGATGATGCATCTGAAATAGACATGAAGAGATTTTCCCCCGGTATACACAACTGCTGCCGGTTCCAACCCAGTTGTATGCTTAAATCGTTCCAGTACATCGTGTTGACCAGCCAGAGGTAAATCATCAATTTCATAGAAAAGGCACTGACATTGTTTGATGTGGTTATTGCTAATGCCTTTATCAGGTTGGTTGGGGTAGAAACTGACGGTTGCACCCAAATAGGAAAACTTGAATGCAAGTGCCCACCCATCTGTATAGCGTTTGGGAGTGAGTTGCCAGCAGGTATTACCCAGGCGATCTCGCCCACCCTGAGTGCAGCAGTAGAGGGAAAAGCCCTGAGGAGTGATGCTGCCACAAAAAATGTAATGACCGTAGATCAGTTGATTGTTCTTCCAGTAGCAGTTCCAGTTGTCAGGAATGATTTCTACAGGCAGATCCCAGGAAATTCGTAACCAGATTTTAGCACCCGACACAAAGCCAATGTGCCTGAGAAATTGAATCGTCATTTGTCGCAGATTGACATTCATCGCAGTTAAGCCAAGAGCGTTGTTACTCTCTGAGTGGCGTTAGCTGCCCTGACTATCAAAGTTCTAACTCTCGTTGTCGGTGTTTTGATAATTTGGATTTTTTGCGATGTTTCGCTGCATTATCGTCTCGTTGGATCTCTTCTATATTCGATACCTGTATTAACAAGTCTGCATCGATTTCAGTGGTAGTTGATGAATTAACGGGTTGTTCTACCAGTTTTTTAATTAATTCCGCATCTCGATGTGAGTCATAGTTCACTCCCCTGTACCTCTGCAAGCCTTGGAAGGTGTAGGCTTTGCCCAGATGAGTTCCACTGAAAGCAATACCATTTAATTCGTAGCTGATGCCTTTTACCCCACCAGTTTGACGATCGCAAATCCGAACACTGATACCGTTTTGCTGTAGCTGCCCAATTAGCTGAGGCATAGTGACAGGAGATTGAGTGGCTTGATCAAGCGATCGCTGAAGCTGCACTCGAATACTTGCCGAGCCAGTCCGAGCCAGTAATCGCTGTTCTCCAGTTGTGGGGCTACGGCTGTCTTGTTCCTGGCTGGAGTGGAGCGATCGCAACCCATAGTCCTGTTCCAACTGGCGAATAGCAGCTTCACTCCGGCGATAATCCCAGCTATCGGAAACGGTTGTTCCATCCAGCCGAACCCGACTGGCGACAATGTGTGCATGATCATGGTCACGATCGCTATGCCGCACAACTACATACTGATTCATATCAAAGCCCATTGCCTGGAGATATTTCTGGGCAATTTCGTGCCAAGTGTCATTTTCCAGATGCTCAGTATGGGGCAAACTTAGAGATGCATGGTAGACCGATCGACTGACCCTGGGGTTTAACTGCTGGCAAAATCGGAACTCCGCTACCAATCCATGCGGGGTAGTTTCCTCCATATTGCTGCCAATTAGGCTGGCTCCATCTTTGCCAAACAGATAATTGAGCAATTTACTAAAGCTCCGACCTTTGATTTGTTTGCCGATCACGATTCCTCTTCAATCTCTGTCATGAATTCCAGGTCAGTAAGTTCTCGCCGTATTTGGCTCAAGAGACTTCTGGTTTGATTCAATAACTCCTGATCGACCACGATCGGAGTTGCTTGAAGTGGAGCAATGGTGTTGGCGCTAGCCTTTGCGTTAGCAAGTATCGCTTTAGCAATTTGGCTCAGGCTGTCACTGATTTTGGTGAGTTCCCAGTAGGTCAGACCTGCGATTCGGGTGACGCGCCGGGGGAGCTGATTTTTCAACGTCTTGGCACGAAACAATTCTGCCATCGTCAGGTTGTTCTCTGCCGCCATACAGCGTACCTGCTCTTTCTCCTCAGCGTTGAGGGAGATATGGAACTTGATGGGACGTTTCTGGGAGGACATTCCAGCCAATCAGGAAGACGGTGAGGAGTCTTCTCTAGCTTTGCTGTTCCTTCGTTGACTTGTGATCGACCAGTCGGCTATCTTTTTGATTTCTGCATCGGGCAATAGCCTTCTATGGAAAAACAAAACTCACGGGTGTTGCAATAACACCATTATTTTATCCCAGTAGATGAATATACATTACAACATGGCTTGCTCTGCATCCTGGATTTTGAGCGGGTACTGTAGTCTGCTGTAAGAATGTGGGCCATGGGTGGAATGCTGCGAGAAACCTGTGGGCATTTGAGGGCATTGAGTGTCAACAAGTTCAGCTTATTAGGAGTTCAGCGCCTTGATTGGGTGGTCAAATGAGGGTGGAGACGAACCATTGAGGGAAACTGTGGTCATTTGTGAACCCCTGTGTGTGAGAAAATTCGGGTTTCTCTTTTCTATCCACATGGATGATGAGCATTCATTCAGTGCTCGCTAAGTTGAGGAAGCGCTAACCTAACTGATTAACCCGTGATGTCTGACCTCACGTTGACTTTCGATCCAGGCTCCTCACTCAGTAAAGTGATCTATCACTTAGCGGATGGCAGACCTCGATTGCTGCTTATGCAGCCTGAAGTGATTGAACTCAGCTTGAGTTCAATTGATACCCACTTGAGAACCAGAGGAAGCCTTGGTATTACCCGACCTGAAGATGATGTTTGGCTGCAATGTAGTGATAGTCAACAGTGTCAGGTGGTTGGTTATTTAGCGCGTCAGTTTCTGGCAGCCGTGCGGATGAATGAAGTGAAATACGAGCGGGCGTTGTATAAAGTGCTGGCAGCCGTAGGAGCGATCAACCAACAAGTAAATTTGCCTCAAAAGTTTTCTATCGCCATTTCTGTCCTGTTACCTTACGGCGAATACCAAAATGCTCAGCGCCTTCAGCAACTCCTGAAGCAACATCTCAAGAATTACAGCTTTCGGGGTGAGCGTCTCCAAGTCAAGTTAGAAGCCTTTGAGTGTCGTCCAGAGGGGGGTGGATTGGCAATGGCACGGGTGATGCAGAACGGGGCGGAGTGGTTCCAGCAACAGACGCTGGCTGTGCTAATGTTTGGGCACCGAAATACCAGCCTGCTACTGTTTGAACGGGGCAAGCTGGCGATCGGTAACACCACCGATTTGGGCTTTCATCAACTGGTAGATAAGGTATTAAACCGAACCTCTGGTCAAAGTGCTGATTCATTAACAAGCGCAATCTATAGTATTGACAATCAAATCACCCCTGATAATCCACAACTTCAACATCTGGTAAAAACGCGATCGCCTACTGAACAAAAACTAGAACGCGAACAAATTGTCACTGCTATTTTGACTGCCAAAGAGGAGTACTGGTCACGATTGCAAGATTGGCTTGACACTATGCTGCCAAATGTCACCGAGGTGATTATTTCTGGTGGGGCTGCTCTTTACTTCCATGATGAATTGGAAAGTTATTTCAATCAAACCCCGACTTATTGGGGTACTGACCTTCAGCGACGATTACAAGACCTGTTAGGACTGGATTATCGCTCGCACCGTTCAGATGCGGAAGCGCTTTCCTTCCGTTTAATTGATGCTTTTGGAATGTATTGCGACTTTGTTGAACAGTTGGCGGAGGTCGCATGAACGAGATCGCTCAAACCTCCCGCAAACGCGAAGATTTCAGCTTTCGCTATTCGCCATACACCGACACTCCAGACGGTGTATTGACAGCATTTCTAAAGAAAGGTGATGGCGTGAGGCAGGGTAAAGAGTTGATGTTAGAGTCCGCCAGAGCTTTTTGGATGGTAGCTGCTCATCAGGCAGAAGGTCTGTTGAGCCAGGAAGAACTACGCCAACTGGGATTGAGCTGCTGTCGCGCTTTGGAACGTCAGGCAGACTATATCCGGGAATGTTTACAACTGCCGATTCCTGCTGCTGAATCTTCAATTGAATATACCAATGGCGATCGCCAAAATGGCAGTAACAAGTCCGCTGAACGGGCAACCCGAACAATGTGGCAATAGGAGAGCGCAATGGCAATCATTCATTTCATTGATGGTGAAAAGGGCGGTGTCGGTAAGTCTTTATTTGCTCGGGTGATGGTGCAATATTGCATCGATCGCCAGCTTCCCCATGTGTTGGTAGAAGCCGATCGCAGTAATCCTGATGTAGGGGAAGTCTATCCTGAAGGATGTGAGCGAGCTGTCTTTAGTGAAGCTGAACGCAAAGCCTACGATGCCGATCGCATCTTTGACTTGGCGATCAAAACTCCAGTCATTGTGAATCTTCCTGCTCAGGTCTTTTCAGCTGTTACCGATTGGATTGAACGCAATGGGGTGCTGGAGATGGGGGCACAGCATGGAGTCAGTATCTGCAAGTGGTTTATTTGCACTGGCGGTTATGACAGTGTGCAGCTGTTCATCCAATCCTTAAAACGGTTTAATGGCAGAGTGCAACACGTCTTTGTTCGTAACTGGGGACTATGTGATGATTGGTCTCATCTAGATAGTAGAGAAGAACTCCAACAACTTCTGGCAAAGCAAAAAGTTCCAGTGCTTGATTTTCCTAAATTCAGCTACAGAGAGCGAGATCACCTGGATGCCAAGCGAATTCCTTTCTCTGAAGGCAGAGAAAGCAGTGAGTTAGGTGTTTTGGGCAAGCAGCGACTCCATACGTTTCTGAAGGGTGCTTATCAAGCGATCGATCAGGCAAATATCTGGAAGCTTTCACCATTAGAAGTTAGTCCTTCAAAAGCAACTGCGATCGATGCCAATGGCACATCGGCGGAGGCTGGAGAAGCTGATACTAAAATAGTTGAACCAGCGACAAGTAGCTCTAAATCTCGCAATAGCAAACGTTCTAGCTAAGGGAGGTGAAAGCTCATGACCCATTCCCAACCAGTAGAAGAACCTCTGGATCTAGACGATCAATTTTTAGAATCGATGGCTGCTAGAGGCAAGGGACTGAATCGAATTCCTTACCCAACCCTGCTCGATCTAGCAATTCGCGGTAAGGATGATTCCTTTAAAGCCAGGGTGTGGGAGATTGTAGTGCAAACGGGAATTGACCCGGATGATCCAGCTTTTTTGATGTTGGTTGCGACTGGCAGGCTAGAAGTGCTACTGGAAGACAGTCCCAAAGAGATGGAGACGATGTTTGATCAGTGGCAGACACAGTTGTATGACCGGCTCCAAACCTATGAGAAGGTAGCAGTCAAGGGACATCAAAAGGCGATCGCCCAAACAGTTTCTGCTCTGATTCGCCGTACTGAGTTTGAGCGAGCAATTCACTCAGTTCCTTCACTGATTGCGGCGGGGGTATTGCTCCTAATTACAGCTGGACTGGGAGGACTTCTAGGTGTGGTTGGAATCTCCTGGTATCAATCCAGTCGCCCACTCGATCCCACCGGACCGCGACAACTGACGCTGGAACAAGCCAAAGCATTAGATTGGGCAACTAGTGCTGAGGGACAGTTTTCCCGCAATTTAATGAGTTGGAACCAAGACTTATTGAGCCGAGATCGCAATGGTCGGCTTGCTTGTGCCGACGAGGTTAAACGATTGGGTGTCACCCTAGAAATGCAGCCTGGTCGAAAAGCAACTGCTGGATTCTGCACGTTATGGGTTCAGCCTCCCAATCAACGTGAGTTTGCACCCGTTCAAGGAAAATGAGTATCTATCCAAAATTTGAGGGGATTTACCGATGAGATCTTGTAAAGCTACTCAATACTGGACAGTCGGGGCATTGGTAGGTCTGCTTATCGTTGGCTGTTCTCCTCGCACAACAACAGAAGCAGGAAATGAAGCCACTCAAGCGCAAAGTTCTTCAATTCCAGAGTATTCACCGCTATACAACGTGGATATCAAGATATGCGGCAACATTGTTGCACCACTTGAAGATGGAAAACGCTGTATCACGACTCAGCTTCAACTTTGGGGTCCAGTTGGGGAGGCAAAGTTAGTTCAAACTGGAGTTTCCCTACCATCCGTGTCGGCTGTGCAGCATAAGGTCGCCATCGCCTCCAAAGGGTGCTACCCAGCGTACTCCCAGCCTTCACAAGCACAATTTTATTGGGCAGATACGATTATCCAGGTTAACCGGGGTGGAAAAACTACGATCGAGGTGAAACCTACTCAACTTTCAAATCAGCAAGTTCATGAATTAATCAATGGAAAGCTTTCAAACTCAAGCGTTCCGACCTTTGGCGGTGTTGGTTGCGAACCTGTGCCTGCTAATTGAAATCAAGCATGTTGCTACTTACAAAAGTATTTCTGAAAAACCATTACACCTTAAAACAGCTCACTCATCTGTTTCCGTAGAGGTTTCAATTGCTTTCGCTGCAAGCGTATTTAATTCTATTTCAAGTTGCTCAATGCTGGGTAAATTACTTTGTAATGGCTCCGGAAGCTTATCATTCAGCCGATAAGTTGCAACACCAATTGGTTTTTGCATCGGTTGTAAGGCATACTCAACCGTTGTTTTATCTTTTGTTTTGCAAAGGATGATTCCAATCGTTGGATTATCTATTTCAGTCTTTAGTAAGTTATCTACAGCCATTACATAGAAAGCCATTTTTCCAGAAAATTCCGGCTCAAATTCTCCCATCTTTAAATCAATTACTACATAGCAATGTAAACGGACATGATAAAACAACAAGTCCAATCGGTATTCTTTATTACTAACTTCAATAGGGTATTGACTACCTAAAAATGAGAAACCAACACCCAACTCCAATAGGAAATCACGGATATGATCAACTAAAGCTTTTTCTAATTCGCGTTCTTGAACGTCCCGACTGAGGCTAAGAAATGAAAAGTTATAGGGGTCTTTGAGGAGTTGATGAGCCAAGTCAGACTGGGGTTGAGGCAAGACTTGTTCAAAGTTAGTAATTGCGCCACCTAAGCGATTATATAATCCACTTTCCATTTGATGAACTAGAACATTTCGGCTCCAACCATGCTCAATCGTTTGTTGAACGTACCATAGACGTTCTTCAATATCCTTGACGTACTCTAAAATCCGAACATTGTGTCCCCAAGGAATTTGTCCAACCAGTTGTTGGACAATTTTTTCATCCGAATACGCTTCAGCAAGGGCACGCATATACATCAGGTTAGAACGGGAGAATCCTGTCATATCAGGAAACTCTTTCTTGAGATCTTTTGCTAATTTCTCAATAACTTTTGCTCCCCAACCCTGTTGCTGTTGCCGTGCCAAGATTGCCTTACCAATTTGCCAGTACAGAACAACCAATTCTCGATTGACCGCTGAAGCTGCCCTCATCTGAGCAAGGCGAATCTGCTCTTTTAACTCTCGCAAAAAGCTGTCATAATCGCTGGATGATAGGTTGCTGCCCATATTGACGATACATTTGCATTAAGCCAGCTTTCACTATAGCAGCTTACAAAGCCTTTCCTGATAGGGGTTTCCACAATTGTCCAACAGGTGTTGGACAATTGTGGGTGGGCGGGTGGCAATAGAAAACCCTGACTTATCGCCAGGGTTAAATGGCAGCTTTTGAAGTTGCTCAAGAATTAGTCATCCAGGTTGATGTCTTCTTCCAGGTCAACTTCAAACTCCTCATCTGCATCCATGTCATCCTTTGTACTCAAACCGTTTAGCGCATTCAAGCGCCCCGTGCGAGTTGCCTTGTGAGCGGCACGGCGATCGCGCACTTCATCCAGATTTTGCAATCCGTAGAGCTTGCGAGCGTAGGTCAGCAGATCGCGGAGCGAGGTTTCGGCATAATCTTGGCGGAACTGGGCATTGTGCTGTTCCCAATCGAACTCCTGTCCGTTGAAACGAGCGGATGCTGCCAGTTCCCGTCCAGACTCCTCCCGTAGCACTTCAATCACCATCAATCGAACTTTCTCTTGATAGGGAATCACCCGTTGCAAAGCGGGTGTGTGCTTCGGTGCCTTGCGTGCAGAGGGTTTTGCAGATTTGCGTGTTGCAGTTGCAGTAACCATGAGAATTGCTCCTTTATTGATGAGTTGGATTTCTCACCGCGATCGCATCGACAGATGCCTTCCTCATTCAATTTGAGATTCACTTTCTCTACAGTTGTTGCTGTTCTCCACTTCAACGGGTCAGGGAGGTGGGTGGGAAAAAAGAACTCTGCATCAGTTCAACTAATGCAGAGTAAGCAATGAGGCAGTGAGCAAGGCTGAATGGGTACTATTCGTCCTCCTCCTCCAGATCCTCGTCTAACTCTTCATCCAGGTCATCATCCAATTCGTCGTCCAGTTCATCGCTAAGGTCATCATCAAGATCATCGTCAAGCTCTTCATCCAAATCATCCAGTTCGTCATCCTGCTCTGCTTGGAACGAGTTGCGACGTTCCAGTGATGCCCGGTTAAATTCCACCAGATCTGCAACGGCTTGCTCTGGGTCAGTACGAATGGTGTCATATAGCAAGCTCATAACAACCGCTACGACTTCGGGTGGGTACTTCAGTGCATCTGGTTGTCCGAATAATCGTGGGAATACCTTTGTATTCCATCGCTGCCAATCGAACTTTTTGTTACCACCCTTCTTTTTCACTTGAGCGGCAATGTCAAGTCCAAGTTTTTCGCGAGTGGCGTGTCCAATCTTGGTAGAGACACGAGCATCTCGGAGTTGCAGCTTTACACCGTACTCTTTAAACACCAAATTCCGCAGCTCTTTCAGCAGTGTCGCTGCATGACTTTCCGGTGGTCCCTCAGCGGCGGACGTTTTGGCTTTGGTGGCTGAGGCAGCACCGTTGGGCTTAGCTGCTTTAGAGGTAGCACCGTTGCGAGTGCCATTAGGGGTGCGAGGTTTTGTGGTTGTTGCCATCTTAATAAACTCCCAAATTTGAGGATTTCACCCCCTCGCCGCATTAGCGGCATTTCCCTCCAACACTCCATCACAGTGTTAGGTAAAAGTGTCCAGTTGACTGAGGCAAGGAGTATTTTTGTTTCGTTAGAACCAATGGAAACCCTTAAAGTTTCAGATCATGCGACAGTTGCAGGATTGGATAAAACTGATTGAGCAGAACGCTCCAATCGTGGCGTTAGAGTATCAGACTCCCGATCGGATGGCAGTGTTGAACCAGTTTTATCGATGGGGTGAAGTGCAAAAGCTGCCAGTGTATGTCTGGAACCCTGGTTTCTCAACAATTCAGCAGTTGGCAGCACTTCAAGGACAAACGATTCTGCAATCTACAACGCAAACGATCGAGCAAGACATCCTCCAATTCTTGTTAGAGCAGCCAAAACCTGGTATTTACCTTCTCGAAGGAGTTTTGAATAGCACGGTTCCAGAGATGAGTCAGCAACGTTGCTACCAACTCCTAAATGCCTACCATCAGGCGCTATGGAACTCAGTGCCTCAATATTGGGTTTTGCTAGAAACTTACGTTCAATTGCCACTAGAACTGCAACCATTTATTCCAGTACTGTCTCATACACTGCCTGATCGTCAGCAAGTACAAGCAATAGCTACCCAGTTCTGCAATCAGCATCCGTGGCTGGGTAAGGATGATCCAGAAGCTAAACAAAAACTGATCACAGCTTGTCAGGGGTTGCCAGTGGGTGAAATTGAAATGGTGCTGGGCAGACTGTTGACGTTTGCGAGTACCCCTGAGCAACTGGTTCAACTGATTTTGGATCATAAGATTAACAAGCTACGGGGACGGGGATTAGAGTACATTGCAGAACCAGATGTACCCACCGCTGCCGGATTGGATTTGCTAGAGCGACGGTTGGAGGCGATCGCCGCTCTGTTGCGACCCGAAGCTCAACAATATGGGCTGAGATTACCTACGGGTATGGTGCTGTGGGGACCACCCGGTACGGGCAAGAGCTTATCTGCCAAATTAGCGGCTAAAAAGATGGGATTACCCTTGCTGGCTGCAAATTGGGGAGTTCTTTTGAGCAGTGCTAATCCTGATCGCGCTTTGAAGGAGTTTATTGCCGTAGTCACATCTCTGGCTCCTTGTGTGCTTTACTGGGATGATTTTGACAAGGGCTTTGCAGGCTGGGATTCAAATGCCGATGGTGGGGTAGCCCGTCGTCTTTCGGCAGCTCTACTGACCTGGATGCAGGAACACCAGGAACCGATCTACACGATCGCGACTGTCAATCGTTTGGGGCTGCTACCACCTGAATTGGTACGGCGATTCGAGGACATCTTCTTCGTGGACTTGCCCCACGAGGGAGCCAGATATGAGGTGTTCAATCTGCATCTGGCAAAGTACTTCTTAGCGTTTCAAGAGAATGGTCAATCTCCCTGGAACGACGACCAGTGGCGCAGGCTATTAACGGAGTACCGAATCTGTACCCCTGCTGAGATTGGAAATGCGGTGCGGCGTTGTGCAGAGGAGGCATTTTACAAGGGCAAACCAGGGCGTATTGAACTGGAGGATTTGTTGGAGCAGCGACAGCAGTTTACTCCAGCAATGGAACGGGAGTCAGAACAGATGCAGGCAATTCGGAATTTGGCAACCTATGCAAGACCTGCGAGTGGGGGCGATCGATCAAGATTTGCTTATGTGCATCAAGAGTTGTTCGCGTAGGAGAAGGACTAGGCTACTGTAAGAGAATTGCGATCGCTTCCACCAACGCTTCTGGCTCCACAGGTTTCGTGATGTGTGCCTGGAAACCTGCCTGACGTGCCTTTTGCTGGTCAAAGTTTCTAGCATAGGCAGTCAGGGCGATTGCTGGAACTTGTCCACCCTGGCTAGGAGGGCGAGAGCGAATCTGCTGCATCAGCATATAACCATCTATGTCTGCCATACCAATATCACTGACAATAGCATCGGGAATGAACTGATCCAGCGATTGTAGTGCCTCCAAGCCAGAAGCAACCGCTGTCACCTTTGCCCCGCTTTGTTCCAATAGAAACGCTTGAAACTCACGGGTATCTGGCTCATCGTCTACCAGTAGGATTTGGATGCCATCCAAAGGAATTTCTACGTCTGCTTGCGTGTAGGCTGGTTCAGCGGCAATTGCCGTTCTCTGCTGAATGACAGGCAATTGCACGATGAAGGTTGCGCCCTGATTCTCACCCCGGCTCTCTGCCCAAACGGTGCCGCCATGCAGTTCGACAATTTGGCGCACGATCGCCAGTCCCAATCCCAACCCACCAAACCTGCGGGTGGTCGAGCTATCTTCCTGCCGAAAATACTCAAAGACATGCGGCAAGAACTGGGGGTTGATGCCTTTGCCCGTATCGATGACGCGAATCTGAGCCAGGTGATCCAATTGCCATAGTTCAACCGTTACCTGTCCGCCGATGGGTGTGAACTTGACGGCATTGGTGAGCAGGTTCCATACGACCTGCTGCAAGCGAGCGGCATCCCCAGAGGTGGAGGTAATTGGGGTATCAAGGTTAAGTGTGATTTGAATGTTCTTGGCTTCTGCTGCCAACCGCACCGTTTCAACCGCAGCAGAAATCACAAAGCTCAAACTTGTGGGAGCCGCTGTTAAGGACAGCTTGCCCTGCATAATGCGGGAGATGTCGAGCAAGTCTTCGATGAGCTGCGATTGCAGTTTGGCATTGCGCTCGATCGTTTTCAGGGCTTCGGTTTGGCGATTTGCGTCCAGTTTGCCGTTCTGTAGTAAGCGCGTCCATCCCAGGATGGGGTTGAGGGGCGATCGCAGTTCATGCGACAGCACGGCTAAAAACCCGTCCTTAGTCTGGTTCGCTCGTTGTAGTTGCTCTGCCTGTTGCTGAATTGAGGTCAGCAGGTTGGATCGCTGTAGGGCGATCGCCATCTGATCGCAAACCGATTGCAGTAGGTTCGCTTCTTCAGCAGTAAAGTGAGTGCGGGTGCGGCTGGCAAAAGAGATCGTTCCGAGTAGCCGCCCTTGCACAATTAAGGGCTGCCCTGCGTATGCAGTCACGCCGATTGAGCAGATTAATTGGGCGTTGGGGTGGGCGGAAAGTTGCGGCTGGTCAAGGACAATTTGTCGTTGCTCTTGTGCGACTAGCCCACAAAGATACTGACCGAATTCAATCCATTCGATCGACTGTGTTTCTGCTTCAGAAAGTCCTTCACAGTTTCTTAGATGCAGCATGGAGCGTTCAGAATCGTTCTTTTCTTCCACCATGTAGTTGTAGTAATAGTCGAGTTCTAACTGGGCGGAGAGTTTGCGGAATAAGTTGCCCATCAGCGTTAGGGGCTGATCAGTGACAAGCAAATCGCTCGTGGTGTCATAAAGCAACTGGAAGCGTTGTTCGGCTTGCCGTTGCGCCGTCTTGTCCTGCATGATTTTGATAAATCCCTGCGGCGTGCCTGCCTCGGATTGCAATGGCATAACTAAACCGCTGCCCCAAAAGCGACTGCCGTCCTTCCGCACATGCCAGCACTCATTAATTCCCCGTCCCTGTGTTTGAGCAATTTGCATTTCTTGCTCAGCCCGACTCCACTCGTTGTCTTCGGGCGTATACAGGATGTAACCATCATGATCAATAATTTCTGCTTCCTGATAGCCCAACAAGCGTTCAGCTCCTGAATTCCAGCTTGTGATCACACCATCGAGATCCGTGGTAAAAATTGCGTATTCTTTGGCACTTTCAACCATCAGGCGGAAGCGGGCTTCACTGTGGCGCAGGGCAGCTTCAGCTTGTTTGCGATCGGTCAAGTCGAGAATAAAGGCTACCGATTCTTCTCTGGCTTCTCCCACCAAGCTGTAGCCAACCAGCACGGGCACTCGACTACCATCTTTGCGAATGTATTCCTTCTCGTAAGGAGTGCAGGCTCCTCGCTCCCGTGCCTCAGCGATCGCTTGTTCATCTAGCGGCAAATATTCGGGTGGGGTGATGTCAATCCAGCGCAATTTGCCTACCTGCAAGTTTTCCCGCGTGTAGCCCACCATGCTGAGTAGCTCATCGTTGGCTTCATGAATATTGCCGTAGATATCACCATAGAGTATCCCAACCACATTCGCCTCGACAAATCCCCGCAGGCGAGCTTCGTTTTCGGCACGGGCGGCTTCGGCACGGGCGAGTTCGACGGCTGCCCAGGTGCGTTCAGCCACTTCTTCGGTCAGGGCAATTTCTTCCGGTTTCCAGTCCCGTGGGGCAATTGTGTGAACCGCCAATCCCGCCACAAATTTCCCTGCTTTGACCAGGGGAATTCCAATGTATGCTCCAATCTGAATGGCGGTGTAAGCGGATTGCTGCTCTGAGGAAAGGCTGGGATCGACAGCAACATTGGGTGAGGACACAGCCCGCCCTGTACGATATGCCGCTAGCAGTCTGTCACCAAAGGAATCAATGGGGTAGTGACCCGAAAGCGCATCGGCTCCATTGACATAATCTCGCTCAACCACATAATCAGCGCCACGCACCTCGAAGTATGCGACGCGGTTTGCCCCAAGATATTCACCCAGCACACGGCTAGCGGTCGCCTGAATCTCTACAGGATCGGCAAGGGGGCGCAGGGCATCGGAGAGAGAGATACGGAAAGCATCAGATTCGGCGGCTCGTTGCAAGGTTTCTGCTGTCGCTTTGCGATCGCTGATATCCAGTGTCACTGCAACGGCGGATTCAGGTTTGCCAGAGGCATCTCGAACAATCGACACACTGTTGTTGATCCAAACCTCGGAGCCGTCTTGACGGAGATACCGCTTTTCAATCACAAATTCCTGCCCTTCTGTCACCAATCGTTGAAAAAGCGCCAGGTTATGAGGCAGATCCTCGGGATGGGTGATCTCCTGCATCCGCTTTTGCAGCAACTCGTCCCTAGAGTAGCCGACAATGTCGCAATATCGCTGGTTGACCAGTCTGTACTGACCTGTTAGATCGGTTTGAGCAATGCCTACGGTGACTTGGTTGACAATGGCTCGGAACCGCTCTTCACTTTGGCGCAGGGCCGCTTCGGCACGGATATGCTCGATAAAGTCTGCCGCCTGCCGCACGTACAAATCGAGGCGGCGCAGGTCTTGTTCATTCGGTTGGTGGGGCGATCGCCAATGGGTCGAGAGTATCCCCAGGGGCGCACCATCTCGACCGACGAGCGGTGTAGATTGGACGGCGCGGTAGCCCGCCGCACGAGCCACTGGACGGAATGGGGCAAAGAGCGCATCTGTCTCGACATCTTCGATGATGGTGCGTTCGCCAAACCGTAGCGTTCTGCCGCAGGCTGAGTCATCCGCTGCTGATACTTCGCGGAAGTAGTCGAGGAAGTCCTGTTGGAATCCGTAGTGGGCGGCGATGTAGAGTACACCCCGATCGCTGTCTAGAATCTGGATGTTGCCCATATCTGCGCCCAGCAGTTCGAGGGTGGCTGCCAACATCTCATTGAGTCCCTCATTCAGGCTCAATCTTTGCCACAGCCGCGAACTGGCTTCGTTCAGCCTGATCAGCGAACTGGCCTCGGCTGCTAACTGGGCTTCACTGTCGCGCAGGGCTGCCTCCTTTTGTTGGAGTTCGCGTAGGGCAGCTTGCTGCTCATAGAATGCCGCTTCCTGAAGTTTTAAACTCCGTTTGCTCTGCTGCTGTGCGGTGTGTAATTGCTCAAACAAAACGCTAATCAAACAGCCCTGAAGGACAAATATCAAAATTCTTGTGCCACTGGCAAAGGTTAAATAAAAGTTGAAAATTGGCTCAACAAAAAAATAGGTTGCCAGGAATGCCGATAACAAGGTGGCGAGGATGCCTGCGTTTCTTCCCCCATACCAGCCAGCCACCATCACTGCGCCATAAAACAGGAGAAATGTCGTATTGTTTCTAACCTGAATGTAGGGATCAAGCACCAGCATCAACACCAGCGCGATCAGCACGAATGCGATCGCCACACCATAATTCCAAAGTTGCCGCTTTGAACTAGACCTCCGGTGCATTTCTGCGTTCGATTGCTGATTGTCAACTGCCTTAGGTTGTACCATGACTGCCTCCCGCATTCTGAATCAGCGTGACAATCGCCTGAATTAATATCTCTGGTTCGATCGGCTTAGCGATATGCCGTTGAAAGCCTGCTGCCATTGCCTGCTGATAGTCAATTTCTCCGGCATAGGCAGTCAGGGCGATCGCGGGAATCGTTCCCCCTTGCTCAGATGGTAATGCTCTGATTTGCCGCATCAGCATATATCCATCTATATCGGGCATCCCAATATCGCTCAACAACACATCGGGTTTGAACTGCGTCAGTGTTGTGAGCGCCTCGCCTGCGGTTGCTGTAGCAATCACATTTGCCCCATGTAACTCCAGCAGGAAGGCGAGAAACTCGCGAGTATTGTCATCGTCATCCACGACTAGAATGCGAATACCTTGTAAATTTAGAGAGAATTCAGAGGGTTTCGGAGCTGGCTTCGTGATCGGTTGATGGGGCATCAGTGGTAATTTGACGGTAAAAGTGGCTCCCTGCCCTTCACCAAGGCTGTCTGCTTGCACGGTGCCGCCATGCAGTTCTACCAGGTAGCGGACGATCGCCAGTCCTAAACCCAGCCCACCAAACCGTCGATTTGTCGCGGAACTCTCTTGGCGGAATTGCTCAAACACATAGGGTAGAAAATCAGCAGGGATGCCCTTTCCAGTATCAGTGATGGTGATGCGGGCGTGGGAGGAGTGGGGGGAAGAGGAAGAATCTGCTCCCCTATCTCCTCCATCTTGCTCTAACCGAATGTCAACTCGCCCTCCTTCTGATGTGAACTTGACAGCGTTGGTTAAAAGATTCCAAATGACTTGC
The DNA here is from genome assembly GCF_055793305.1 of Calyptranema fuscum S582. Lineage (NCBI taxonomy): Bacteria > Bacillati > Cyanobacteriota > Cyanophyceae > Oculatellales > Oculatellaceae > Calyptranema > Calyptranema fuscum. The sequence continues at coordinate 101,502 of NZ_JBSLYH010000019.1, read as the reverse complement.
TGTAATCGCCCTGCATCTCCGGCAACCTGTCCAACATTCGGTTCAAAGTAAGTGTTTATTTGAATCGATTTGGCTTCTGCTGCGAGTCGCACGGTTTCCATTGCCGCTTGAATGGTGGCAACTAGATCAATGGGTTTAGCATCCAAACTCAATTTGCCGCGCAGAATGCGAGAGACATCCAGTAAGTCGTTAATCAGTTGGGCTTGCATCTGGGCGTTGCGCTCAATCACTTCCAGAGCGCGATCGGTTTTTTGTTCATCTAGCTGGCGACTTCGCAATAACTTCGACCAACCGAGAATTGGATTAAGGGGCGATCGCAACTCATGGGACACGACTGCCAAAAACTCATCTTTGATGCGATTAGCGGCTTCGGCTGCCTCCCGTGCGGCTTGCTCTCTCGCCAAAAGTTGTTCGCGTTCGGCTTCGGCTTGTTTGCGATCAGTAATGTTTGTACACAGGATAGTGATCCCCTCATGGGCTGGATAAACTCGATTCTCAAACCAGGTGTCCCAGGTGGCGTAGTGATACTCAAACTGAATCGGAGTCTGTTCGCGCTTTGCCTGATGCAGGCGATCGTAAAACTCCGTTCCCACTAAATCAGGGAAGAGATCCCAAAAGCATTGGTTTAAGATCTCGTCGCGGGATTTTTGCATCGTTAGCGCAGCTTGCCGATTGAGATAAACGACACGCCAATCATGATCAAACAAAACAAAATCTTCGCGGATGCTTTCTAAAAGTGCGTATAGTCTACGTTCTGCAATTTCTGCTTGCTGACGCAGAGTTTGTTCTTGTTGCAGCAACCGCTCTCGTTCGTGTTCAGCTTGTTTGCGATCGCTAATGTCAAGAAAATAAGCAACGCCGCGATCGCTGTAACCGGGGATTAAAGCACCGCCAATCAAGATAGGAATCTGAGTACCATCTTTGCGGATGTAGGCTTTTTCAAATGGAGAACAAACCCCTTGTGTCAGCAATTGGTCTTGCATCGCCGCATCAATTTCATGAAACTCTGGAGGTGTGATGTCGATCCAATGCACTTGTCCAGATTGCAATTCTTCCTGGCTATAGCCCAGCATCTGGACTGCCATCTCGTTGCCATCGGTGATGCAGCCCGATGTATCCCAGAACAGAATGCCGACCATATTGGACTCCACCACACCCCGAAAGCGAGCTTCACTTTCGCGGAGGGCAAGGCTGGCACGATCGCGCTCAAATACGAGGCTAGCAACCTGGACACCAAAATGAGCCAGTTGATATTCCCAATCGTTTGGCATCCGTGCTTCGTCAAAGCAAAGCATCAGCGACCCGACTGACAACCCTTCTAAACCCAGTATTGGTGCAGAATGACAAGCCAACACCCCATGCGCCACGCACAAGTCGCGCCATTCCTGCGACCAGCGATCGTCGTGGGCAATGTCAGCACAGGTGACAGGTTCGCCACAATAAACCGCCTCGCCGCACGTTCCAATACACAAGTCATTAATGGGAGCATCTTGGAGTCCCTGACCAAACGAGGGCGGAAAATCCGGAGTGATAGAGCGGGGAAAGGTGAGCCGCTGAGCATCAGCCAATAAAATGCAGGCTCGTGTATGCAGACTCAGCATTGATACCGAAGTGCAGATAGCCGCAAGGCATTCGTCCAGAGGGTGACCTGTAGCAATTAACTCCAATAATCGCTTCTGCTCAATCAACAGCAGTTCGTTCTGTTTGCGTTCAGTGATGTCACTAAAGAAAATGGCAACTCCATCCCCTAGCTTGACCGCCATATTGCGAAACCATCCAATAATGCCATCAGCGTTGTAAGGCACTTCGATGTCGTGGGGTTTTCCCGTTCCCACCACTCGTACATAGCGTTCAAACAATTCGCTATTCAATTCATTGCCTGGGAGCACTTCGAGCAGTTGTTGACCGACCAATTCTTCCATCGGATGTTTGAGAATTTCCACCGCTTTGGGATTCACATACGTCCAGACAAAATCGGCGATCGCCCCGGTTTCATCGCGCACGCTATCGAGAATGGTGAAAGCATCAAGGGAAAGTTCTTGACTCACCCGAAGCCGTTCTTCACTATGTCGCAGAGCTTCTTCCGCTTGTTTGCGATCGCTAATGTCATAGTTAATGCCGTCGAAGCGGATTGGTGTACCGTCCGGTGCATAGATTGCTTTTCCAGCCGATCGAATCCAACGATTTTCCCCGGTGTCTGGGTTTATAACCCGATGGTCAATCTGGTACAACGTCCGATGGCGCAGCGACGCTTCAACTGCCAAACGGGTTGGCCCTCGATCATCTGGATGCAAGCGGCTCCAGAATAACTCGACGGTGGGTTCAACATCGGGTGGAACAAAGAACAACTCCCTGGTGCGATTATCCCAATTCAGCTCACCCAATGGTAGCGAGTTTAGCCATAGCCCAACGCCAGTATTATCCAGCACAAAAGCAAGGCGATCGCGGTGCAGCCGCAGATTTTCCTCTGCCTGTTTGCGATCGGTAATTTCCGCCAGAAAAATGGTCAGTCCATCCGGCGACGGATATACTCGATACTCAAACCAGCGATTCCAGGCGGGAAATAGCCATTCAAACTGCACCGGGGTTTGCTCACTGAGTGCCCGCTCAAACTGCCTATGAGCGTCACCACCTGCCGCTTCGGGAAACAGTTCCCAAGCGTTTTGACCTAACAGGGCTTCCCGCTTCATATCAACAATTTCACAGTAGCGATCGTTGACATAGGTAAAATGCCAGTCCCGATCCAGCACTACAAATGCATCGCTAATGCTCGATAGAATCGTTTCTACTTCTTGCTGAGCAGCTTCTGCTGCCGATCTCAGGGCTTGTTCTTGTTGGGTTGCTTCTCGTCGCAGTTGTGCCAGCTTTAAGTTGGCTTCGACTCGCGCCAGCAATTCACGAGCAGAAAAGGGCTTGGTGAGATAGTCATCGGCTCCGGCTTCTAGTCCCTCAATTCGGGCTTCTTCCCCGGCTCGTGCTGACAATAAGATGATTGGAATGTCTTTGGTGATGGGATCAGCGCGGAGCGATCGCAACAGCTCAAACCCGTCCATTCCCGGCATCATCACATCGGTTAACACCAGATCCGGCATCTGTTGCCGAATTGCCGTCAGTACTGCAATGCCATCTGCAACCGTTTCCACCTCATACTGCTGGCTCAACAGACGCTTCAGATAGTCACGCATATCAGCGTTATCGTCAGCTAGCAGAATTCGCGCACTTGGGACAGAGGACGACTGGGATTGAACAGGGATGGAAGTCGAGAGTTCCGATGCTAAAGCATCGGAACTCTCGACCGATTTCGACGACCAGCGTAACATTTCTTCAACGTAGGGCATTGCTCCCGTTGCTGTGGAAGCCAAACTGCGAGTTGCACCGATGCACTCACGGGGCAGATGAGCAAAACCCATTGGAATCACTACCGTAAAGCACGTTCCTTGATCAACTACACTGTTGACTTGAATGGTGCCGCTGTGAAGTTTGACAAGTTCCTGCACTAATGCCAATCCAATGCCTGATCCCTCATAGCTGCGTCCTATGGCTCTCTTAACCCGATGGAACCGCTCGAAAATATGGGGTAGCTCCTCAGCCGGAATGCCCGTGCCTGTGTCTCGCACCTTTAGTTCAATCTGCTGATCAACAGCACGTAGGGAAATGGCAATCTCCCCTTCAAAGGTGAATTTGAAGGCATTTGAGAGGAGATTCAAAACAATCTTCTCCCACATTTCCCGATCGACGTAAACGGGTTCAGGCAGTGGAGGACAGTCCACCTGCAAGCGCATCCCTGCCCGCTCGATCGCAGAGCGAAAGACCCCAGCTAAATCAACCGTCAATGTTGCAAGGTCAGTTGGCTCATAAACCGCTTGAACCCGACCTGCTTCAATGCGGGAGAAGTCTAACAGCGTATTGACCAGCTTCAGTAGTCGTTGGGAGTTGCGATAGGCGATTTCGAGTTGTTCACGATCGCCAGCAAGCAGGCTTGAGTTGGTTAACACCTCTTGCAGAGGATTGAGCATCAGCGTTAGCGGAGTACGAAACTCATGGCTGATATTGCTAAAAAAGGTGGTTTTGGCACGATCCAGTTCTGCCAAGCTCTCGGCTCGTTTTCGCTCTGCTTCGTAAGCATCAGCATCAGAGATCGCCGTCGCTACCTGATTCGCCGCTAAATCAAAAAATCCCCGATAATCGTCATCAAACTCACGTCGAGGACTAATGCCCATAATCAGGAATCCGGTTCGCTGATGCTCCTGCCCGGCTTTCGCGATCGGCATCACCAGGGCATCACTGGGCGAATCTGTCCAGGCTCCTCCCGGCAGCCGCCCAAACCGTTCAGTTAGATTCGTCAGAAAGACAGGGGTGCCAGTTTGATGCACCTCAGTCAGGTGCCAATTATCAATTGCTTCGGTTAATTTTACCTGCTGAGGGCTGGCAGGGGTTCCTGGTGCAATGTTGGTTGTTGTTGCGACTAAATTGGCTTGCTGAGTTTTAGCATCGACTAAATAAAGCAAAGCAAAGGGAATATCGTGAGGATTGGCAGAGAGAGTAGTCGTAGCAAGGTGACAAGCGTCCTCTACCGTTTTGGCTTCTGCGGTATTAGCACTCAATTCTCGCAAGGTTTGCAGTCGCCGTTCGCCAATGATTTGCTTAGTGGTTTCAATCACTGCACAAAAGATGCCGCCCACTTCATTTCGTTCATCCCGGATCGGACTGTAAGAAAAAGTAAAGTAGGCTTCCTCTGTGTAATTATTGCGCTCCATCAGCAGCAGCAAATTCTCAGACCAGGTGGGTTGACCTGTCATCAGCACACTCTCTGCCAGCGGTCCCACCACATTCCATACATCTGCCCAGCAGTCTCTCGCAGATTGTCCTAAAAACTGGGGGTGCTTGCTGCCGAGAATCGGGCGGTAGGCATCATTGTAGAGGTTGGCATACTCGCGCCCCCACCAAACGAACATGGGATAGCGGGAGTTCAACAGGATGCTGACGGATGTTTTCAAGCTCTGTGACCACTCTGACACTGAACCTAATAGCGTTTGCGACCAGTCGGCGTTGCCTTCACACGCAAAGCGTGCTCGCATCAGCCTCGCCATCTCGCTGTCACCAACAAAAATCGCTTCAGGACTATTTGGATTCATCATGGGTCACAAGGGCAGTCCCCCGAATCAACATACTAACCATCAGTCGATCCATAGCTACTGTTCCTTTCAGTCATAGCCATTTGGAAAGCCAAAATCGGGCGAACTGCTACAAAGCATCTCCCAACCGATTTTCTAACATTGGATAGAGGTGCAAATCTATCTATAGAGCGAACTTCCAGCACTAACTTCGAGGTGAAAGCCCAAGGTGTGACCCATTTCGTTTAATTTTTTCTCTTCACCATTTCATTCAGCCGTGCTATGGTCCGCGCTTTAAAGTCTGCCCCAGGTGAGTTGCACGCGCATTTCATCCACCCTATTCTTCCTCTTTGGGGGTAGAGGAACCAGTAATGTCTAGAATCAATAGAGTTATAAATTCAACCACACACGTATAAAGCGAGACAACCTCAATCTGATGAATAAGGATTGGGCTAGTTGTTTGGAAGGAACGTAGAAATCATGGCAGACGAGATGGGGCAAAACAGCTTGGACGATATTTTCATCACCGATCAATTGTCCCGTCGATCGCCCAAAACTCCTGACCTGAAGGCGGAGAACGATGCCCTCCGGACACTCGCACGCCAACGGGTTGAGCAACCCCAAGCTATGCTCAAAACCCTGGTCAACCTTGCCAAAGATCTTTGTCAGGCAGGCACAGCTGGGGTAAGCCTGCTCGAAACCACACCCAGCGGCGAGACCATTTTTCGTTGGGTAGCGATCACAGGTGAGTTAGAACAGCATGAGCAGGGGACCGTACCACGCGACTTTAGTCCCTGTGGAGTTTGCCTGGAGCGTCAATCTCCTCAGCTCTACGCCCATCCAGAGCGGCATTTTACTGACTTACAAGTATTTGATCCGCCGATCGTCGAAGGGTTGGTGATCCCGTTAATGGCAGCAAATCAATCTTTGGGTGCGATTTGGATTCTCTCTCATGACCAACAACGCCAATTCAATACCGAAGACGTGCGGGTAATGACCAGCCTCGCTGATTTCACTGCTGCTGCTTTGCACAATCACCAGATCCGGCAAACGGCTAAGTCTGCTGAGGCAGAACTGCGTCAGCGAGAAGCAGAACTCAGTTTAGTCACGAATGCAGTTCCGGTTCTGATTTCCTTTATTGATTTTGAAAAGTGTTATCGCTTTAATAACCAAACTTATGAAGAATGGTTTGGGCATTCTGCCGTAGACGTGTATGGGAAACCGATGTGGGAGGTGTTAGGTGAAGCGGCGTATCAAACCATTCGCTCGTATGTAGAACTGGTTTTGGTAGGTCAGCAGGTCACGTTTGATACTGAAGTTCCCTATCAAGAGGGCGGCACTCGCTATGTTCATGCAACTTACATCCCTCGCTTTGACAGTCAAGGAAATGTAGAAGGGTTTGTGGCATTGGTGAGTGACATCAGCGAACGCAAACAAACCGAAGCAGCCTTGCGTCAGAGCGATCGCCGCTTTAAGAGTGTTTTTAACCAGCAGTTCCAATACATGGCAATCTTGACTCCAGATGGCAGAATCATCGATGTCAATGAATCTCCCTTGAAATCCACTGGTGTCAAACGAGAAGAGGTCGTTGGTCAGCTATTTTGGGAAACCCCCTGGTGGACACCGTTGCCTGATATGCAAGCAATGTGGATGACTCACGTTGCTCAGGTGGCGCAAGGCGGTGAACCTGTGACAGGTGAAACCTACTATGCCACTGGGGATAGCACATTGCTCTTCTCGCAATACGTCCTAACGGCAGTGAAAGATGAAACCGATCGAGTTGTGAATCTGATCATTCAAGCCAGCGATTTAACCGATCGCAAACAGGCAGAAGAGACCTTACGGACAAGTGAGGAGCGATTGCGAATTGCTCAGCAAGCAGCTAAAGCAGGCGTGTGGGATTGGGACATCGTGACTAACCGAGTCACCTGGTCAGAGGAATACTACCAGCTCTATGGTCTTCACCCAGCCACAACCCAGCCCTCTTACGAAAACTGGTTGGCATCGATCGCAGCACCAGATCGTAATCGCACTGATCAGGCGGCTCGTGAGGCACTAGAGAATCAGACAAATCTCAATGTCGAGTTCCGGATTCTCCATCCCGCCCAGGGTGAGCGTTGGATCACAGCGATCGGTCAGACATTCTACGATGCTCATCAGCAGCCCATCCGCATGACCGGAATTGCGCTGGATATTACTGCTCGGAAACAGGCAGAAGCCGCACTCAACCAGAGTGAATCTAGATTTCAAACATTGGTGAAGAACATGCCGGGAATGGTGTATCGCTATGCTCCTGAAGCAGAGGGTTTTTCTCTGAAAGAAACGCTACGCGATCGCTTTACCTATGTCAGCTCCGGCTGCCGCGACCTGTTTGAGTTGGAGCCAGAAGCCGTTCTGGAAAATGCCAACGCTCTCTGGTCTCTCATCCATCCCGATGATCTGCCGTCCCTCCAAGCCTCTGTAGCGACAGCCATTGCCAACTCAGCAGACTGGTACTGGGAAGGACGAGCCATCACCACATCTGGTCAACTGAAGTGGATTCAGGGCAAGTCTCGTCTGGAGGAAACCGAGTATGGCAAGGTGTGGGATGGCTTGTTCATTGATATCAGCGAAACAAAGCGCGGTGAAGCAGATCGCAAACGAGCCGAAGAAGCCTTAGCTCAAAGTGAAGCACAATTACGGTTGATTATTGAGAGTGCCAAAGATTACGCCATCCTCACCCTCGATATGAACGGTTTCGTCACCCATTGGAATTCGGGGGCACAGCGGCTGCTCGGCTATCAAGACCATGAGATTTTGGGGCAGGATGGACGGATTATCTTTACCCCGGAAGACCTTGAACGCGGGGAGGCTGAAAAAGAGCGGCGCAAGGCCCTGCATGAAGGACAAGCAGAGAACGAGCGCTGGCATGTCCGAAAAGATGGCACTCGTTTTTGGGGCAGTGGATTGGTCATGCCCCTCCGAAATGAGGAGAACCAAATTCAGGGTTTCCTCAAAATTATGCAAGACCGAACCGCTCAACGGCAGGCAGACGAACAATTGCATTTGCTCTATGAGATGACAAGCGATTTACTCGCTACAGAAAAACCTCTGGCACTGATGAACACTCTGTTTAGCAAGCTCTCAGCCCAGCTAGACCTGCACTATTACTACAACTTCTTGATTGAGGAAAAAGACAACCAGCAAAAATTACACCTGACCAACTACGGTGAAATTTCGGAAGCCGTAGTCACCCAAATTGAGTGGGTCAACTTTGGTCAACACATCTGTGGCTTGGTTGCTCAGGGGCAGCAACAGATTGTCCTTGACCAAACCCAAATCGCAACTCATCCCAATGCAACATTCATTCGTTCAGCGGGCATCACGGCCTATGCTTGTCAACCTTTAATTGCCCAAGGACGGTTACTGGGCACGCTCTCGTTTGCTAGCTTAACCCGGACTGGCTTTACTCCAGAAGAGGTGAACTTGCTGCAAGTTACCTGCGCCCAAATTGCGATCGCCATTGAACGGGCAAATTTGACAACATCCCTTCAGCAGCAAACCGAGCAATTACAACAAGCAAACCGCATCAAAGACGAATTTCTCGCCGTGTTGTCTCACGAATTGCGATCGCCCCTCAACCCCATTCTTGGTTGGGCGAAGCTACTACAAACTGGCAACCTGGATGAAGCCAGAACAAAACAAGCCCTCACCACGATCGAACGCAATGCCAAACTGCAATCTGAATTGATCGAGGATTTGCTCGATGTTTCCCGAATTCTTCAAGGTAAACTCAGCCTCAACATGGTTGCCGTTGATCCGGTGTCCACGATTGAAGCAGCAATGGAAACGGTTCGCTTAGCAGCAGAAGCTAAGTCTATCCAAATTCAGACGAAACTTGATAGTTCAGTTGGAAAAATCCTGGGAGACCCCGCTCGCATCCAGCAAGTGATTTGGAACCTTTTAACCAATGCCGTCAAGTTCACCTCTGAGGGAGAACGAGTGGAGGTGTCATTAGTCATTGGTCATCAATCACTGGCGCAGACAGGACAAAGGACGGAGGATAAAGGACGAATGACTCACTATGCTCAAATCACCGTCAGTGATACAGGCAAGGGGATTTCTCCTGACTTTCTTCCCTATGTGTTTGACTATTTCCGTCAAGCCGATAGTGCAACCACTCGCAAATTTGGTGGACTGGGACTGGGATTAGCGATCGTGCGTCACATTACTGAGTTACATGGCGGTACGGTCTGGGCGGAAAGTTCGGGTGAGGGCATGGGAGCTACATTTACAGTGCAACTGCCTCTAATGTCAATTCCAGTCAAAGTTAATGAAAAAGATGAACCTTCAACCCTTGCAAACCTGTCTGGATTACGAGTTTTAGCCGTCGATGATGATGAGGACATCCGCGAATTACTTGAATTTATTTTGCAGCAAGCCGGGGCAGAGGTGCGTGTTGTGGCTTCTGCATCTGAAGCACTACAACAGTTAGAAGTATTCTCACCCAAAATAATAATTTCGGATGTGGGAATGCCCGATATCGATGGATACATACTAATGCGACAAATCAGAACCCTTTCAACAGAGCGAGGAAAGATACCAGCAATCGCCCTAACTGCTTACGCCGGAGAAATCGACCAACAACAGGCGATCGCGGCAGGATTTCAGATGCACCTTGCAAAGCCAGTTGAGCCAGAGCAATTGATTAGTGTGATTAGTAATCTTCTGAAGGAAAATAGTATCAGTGAACTTTAGCAGAATCCCCTGGTAGCTTCTGAATTCACCAATCTATAACCGGAAAACCACATGAGTAGCAATCAGTTATTCGACTACATTGAGCAGGTTAGCGGAATCAACGATACTGAACACAACAATCTTTGGATAGAAAAGCTCATTCTTAAGTGAGAGTGAACTGAGCAACTCCAATAATGAGAATAGAATTGTTTCTTTCTGTGTCCAATTTGTGATTGCTTGATGAATAGCCCGTCTCCTGAAACCGTTACTGATGTCGATCGCATTCTAGTGGTTGATGATTTACCTGATAACTACGTTCTACTGCAAACTGTCTTAGAGGCTGAGGGCTATCAAGTTGAAGTTGCTGATGATGGTCATGCAGCATTGGAAAAAATTGCATCTCATCCATCCACCAGATTTAGTATTGCTCGATGTCATGATGCCGGGAATGAATGGGTTTGAAGTGACTCGTCGTATTCGGCAGAACCCATCGCTCCCGTTTATTCCTATCCTTCTAGTAACGGGCTACAGTGAACCTATGCCTGCGGATGGATTTGATGCCGGAGCTGACGGTTTCATTCGCAAACCTATTGACCTTGACGATTTACTAAACCGAGTTCAGACAATCCTACAGCCCAAGCAACTTATTGATCCATGATGCTACATGGATCAATTCATACAAAAAAGGCAGTCCTCCTCAAGACTGCCCTACGACCACAACAGCAACGCGAATGCGCCACCATCGTCTTCATCGTTTAATACTTTTGACATCACTTTGCTGGAATTGAAGTGAAATACTTTAGAATTCCTGTTCTATCCTGTTTAAGATGATTTCACCAGTAGCATTGAACTAAGCACTAATTGCCAACTCAGAGGAAGGGGTCATAGTTTGGGGAACCAAATCAGCTTCGTTCAACAAAACAGTCGTTTCGTAGCCAATCCTACCCATTTCCGGCTCTGTCCCCATTGCCATCTCAACTGTATAAGTCCAACTACCCGCTTCTAGTTGGTAGCTCTTAACAGTGCCAGCCCCACCCACAAACTTGACGTTTTCACCTTTGCGAAATGGGGGTACTTTTGTGATGGTTGCAGCCATAATGACCTCGTCCTTGTAGAGTGATGTCTTCATAGTTAATGTTGTACTGGTTAAGCCATCTTTTCTTTCTCTACCAAGGGTTCCACTTTAAATTGGGGATCGTATTTCCTGGGGAGCAATTTATGCAAGTATTCAGATGTGTTGCTCGCTCAGTTATCTTTGCTTTGTTACCGTAAGAGACTGGCAATGCTTGGCGCTGCCTCAATTAAGTTGTCTGGGATGACAGGTTTGGAGAGGTGTCGCTGAGTCCCTGCTGTCGTTGCTTCTTGTTGACCTCCTTCTTTGACAAAAGCAGTCAGGGCAAATCAGTCACTCGGCGCTTCGAGGAGACTGAAGTGTTCTAATTCGACGGATTAAAGAATAGCCTTGTCAACTTGAATGTTTGCTTCAGGGTAGAGCCAACAGACAGGCTATGGTGAATTAAGCATGTCTCAAGGTAGATGCGCTGCCTTTCCTGACGTGAAATACTCACTTGACGCATCACGTGTTAATGTCCGATTAAGGTGATTTATGTCCTTAACAATGTGTAAAGCTAAGCCCTCTGCCGCTGCTCTAAGTGTTCTTGTTCGTGAACTGAGAGCGCTGTGTGAGCTAACTCAAGAGCAATTTGCTGCCAAACTCGGCGTGACATTAGTAACCGTAAACCGTTGGGAGAACGATCGCGCCAAGCCGATGCCCTTAGCCTTGCGGCAACTGAATGCTTTAGCGATCGAAATAAGTCAGAGTGGCAGCGAAGCGAAGCGCGAACTAGCTCACCGTTTATTGACACAGTATTTTCCAAAAAACTTCTAATCCTCCCACTTTTAATTCTCGAATCATCAGTAGTGTCCGTATTATTTATGACTCACCCCCCCCCCGAAAATTCACTTGAATCCAACCCTTCTGAAAACATGGATCTAGAGCCTCTCGCCAAACCTGATGCTCCTTTTCCGGTAGTGGGGATTGCTGCTTCAGCCGGGGGGCTGGAGGCATTCACAGACCTGATTCGTCATTTGCCGCCGGATACAGGCATGGCATTCGTGCTGATTCAACATCTCTCTCCCGATCACGAAAGTTTACTACCCGAAATCTTAGCCAGACACACCCAAATGCCCGTGCGTCAAGTGCAAGACCAGATGGTGGTTGAGCCAAATCAGATCTATGTGATTCCGCCTAACGCTCAGATGACGCTGGTAGACGGCATTTTCCATCTCGCTCCCCGCCAGAAAATTCGGGGTCACTTTGTACCCGGAGATGTGTTTTTTAACTCGCTAGCCGTGGATCGGGGAAACAAGGCGATCGCCGTCGTTCTATCAGGCATGGATGGAGACGGGTCGCAGGGGTTAAAAGCGGTGAAGGTGGCGGGTGGTGTGACGTTTGCTCAATGTGAAGCAACCGCTAGATTTGACAGTATGCCGAATACCGCTGTTGCGACTGGGCGTGTCGATTTTGTGCTGCCACCGCAAGCCATTGCTACAGAGTTAACAAACATCAGTCGCAGTCCCTTTTTACAGCGATCAGAGCCGATTCAGGTGGTGCAGGAGTTGCCCCAACCCGGTAACGCCCTGGCGACCATTTTTGCGCTGTTGCGAACCACAACTGGTGTTGACTTTACGCTGTACAAACCCACAACGATCGATCGCCGGATGCAGCGTCGAATGCTGTTGTATAAGCTCGAAAGTCTGGAGGAGTATGCCGAGTATCTGCAAGAACATCCGGATGAAGTTCAAGCGCTCTATGAAGAAATTCTGATCCATGTCACCAGTTTTTTCCGTGACCCAGAAGCCTTTGAGCAGTTAAAAACCCAGGTTTTTCCCACCATTAGCCAAAACAAAACGGCTAGCACTCCGCTGCGGATTTGGGTCGCAGGGTGTTCCACAGGGGAAGAAGTGTACTCGATCGCCATTTGCTTATGGGAGTTCTTTAGCGATCGGGCTACCATGCCGCCAATCCAAATTTTTGCCACCGATATCAGCGAAGCCGCGCTCAATAAAGCAAGGGCAGGCTTCTACTTAGAAAGTCAGCTTGAAGGGGTTTCACCCGATCAAATCAACCGCTTCTTTGTCCCTGTACCCGGAGGAGGATATCAGATTTGCAGCAACCTGCGGGAACTATGCGTCTTTGCTCGACATAATTTAGGGGCTGATCCGCCATTCTCTAATCTGGATCTGATTAGCTGTCGCAACGTGCTGATTTATTTATCAGATTCGTTGCAAGAGCGCATCATGTCCTTGTTTCATTACAGTCTCAACTTAACTGGCTTTTTGATGTTGGGCACATCCGAAAGTATCAAGACTGCCTCAGACTTGTTTACCTCAGTTCATGAAGCCACCAAAATTTATGCTCGCAAGTTGACCTCGACTCGTCCACTGTTTTCCTTCACGACCAGTTCTTATCCGGTGGTACGGGGCGGGAGTCAACAGGGAATTGTTGAAACCATTGCCCATAATTTTGATTTAGCGCGAGAAGTAGATCAACTGATCTCAAACCGCTATGCGCCAGTGTCCGTGGTGGTGAACGACCAAATGCACATCCTCCACTTGCGCGGAGACACCGATCCCTACCTGAGACTATCGCCTGGAACTACTGACTTAAACTTGTTGATGATGGCACGAGAGGGCTTGGCGATGCCGCTACGCACGGCCATTTATCAAGCTCAAACCCAAAACACCTCGGTTCGACAAGAACAAATCCAGCTTGAATTGGGTGAGCGAGGGGCTTCGACCAACCAAAGCTCAGCGACTTGCCTCAATCTAGAAGTGATTCCCTTCCAACCCACGATCGCCAACGGTCTGTATTTTTTGGTCATTTTTGAAGCGGTTTCACCTGCCGCCACTCCCTTGACATCCACTCCAGTGGAACGCCAGGAACCCGAAGATCTAGAGCGTGAAATCATTCAGTTGCGTCAATCCCTGGCAGCCTCTACCCAACGCGAACTTTCGACCCAAGCGCATTTGCAAGCGGTGATTCAGGAACACAACTATCTCAACCAAAGCCTACGAGTGGCAAACGAAGAGATCTTGTCGAGCAACGAGGAGTTGCAAAGCACCAATGAAGAACTCCAAACGGCGAAAGAGGAGATTCAGGCAGCGAACGAAGAACTGAGCACCACCAACGAGGAACTCCGGAGTCGCAATTCGCAACAAAACCGAGACAATAGCGACCTGAACAACTTTGTTGACAGCATCAGTGTGCCAATCTTGATGCTGACGAATGATTTGAGAATTCGCCGCTTCACCCCCACTGCCCAGCGCCTGTTTAACTTTATTCCCGCCGATGTTGGACGACCGTTTAACGACTTCCGCACCGATTTTGATGCCTCTAACTTAGAAGCCATAGCGTTGGAGGTACTGGAGACACTCAATACCAAAGAGCAGGAAATTCAAACCCAAGCAGGCTACTGGTATAGCCTCAGAATTCGACCCTATCGCACAACCGAAAACCAAATTGACGGGGTAACGATGGTGTTTCTCGATATTGACGCGCTGAAACGCCATGCGGCAGTCTTAGAGGCGGCACTGAACTACGCAGAAGCGATCGTCGAGACGGTGCAAACCCCCTTAGTCGTGCTGGATGCCGATCTGCGCGTGAACACGGTGAATCGAGCCTTCTACAACGTGTTTCAGGTCTCTGAATCTGAAACCCGGCAAGCTTTTTGGTTTGAGCTAGGCAACGGCCAGTGGAACATCCCTCCCCTGCGATCGCTGTTGGAAGAGGTGCTGATTCACAATCGACAGGTTCAGAATTTTGAGGTGGAACAGCAGTTTGAGCAGATTGGGCAAAAAACGATGCTGCTGAATGTCTGCAAGCTGCAACGAGAGGACAACGTTGGCATGATTTTGTTGGCGATCGCCGATATCACCGAGCGGAAGCAATTTGAAGTGGAGCAGGCAGCCCGTCAGCTAGCTGAAGATGCTAACCGAGTTAAAGATGAATTTCTCTCAAACCTCTCCCATGAACTCCGCAATCCCCTCAACGCCATGCTGGGTTGGGCACAACAACTCCGTTCCCGCACCCTGAATGAAGCAACTGCTGCTCGCGCCTTAGAAGTCATTGAGCGGAGTGCCAGAGCGCAATCCCAACTCGTTGAAGATCTTTTAGATACCTCTCGGATTGTCAGTGGCAAGCTCAATCTTCGCACTCGCCCGCTGGATCTACGCTTGGTGGTGCAAGCTGCGATCGAGAATGTTCAATTAGCAGCCGAAGCCAAAAATATTCAAATCGTTGCTCAATTGAGTTCTCAAACCACCGTCGGTGATGGCGATCGCTTGCAGCAAGTCGTATGGAATTTGCTGTCCAATGCGGTGAAGTTCACCCCAACAGGTGGACAGGTTGAAGTGAAGTTGGAACAGGTAGGGAGTGAAGCCCAGATCACTGTTACCGACACTGGTCAGGGTATTTCAGCCGATCTGTTGCCCTATATTTTCGATCGCTTCCGGCAAGGCGATTCCAGTACCACCAAAGCGAAACCAGGACTAGGGTTGGGACTCTCAATCGTGCGCCATCTGGTGGAACTGCATGGCGGTACCGTTGAGGCAACCAGCCCCGGTGAAGGACAAGGAGCGACGTTCATCGTTCGGTTGCCGCTGCCAACCAGTGTTCGCGCAGCGTCGCCAAAGGCGTTAGGTGCTGGGGAGTGGAGGAGTGAAGCAGCCACCCCCCCACTCCCCAACACTTCACTTACCGGATTGCGGATTTTAGCAGTTGATGATGAAGACGATACCCGTGAGTTACTCGAGTTTGTGTTGGAACAGTATGGGGCTGACGTGCGGGTGGTGGCATCGGCTAGAGAAGCTGTATCCGTGCTGAATGAAGCTCCCGATCGTTATAATTTGCTGATTTCCGATATTGGAATGCCAGAAGAAGACGGCTACTGGTTGATTCAGCAAGTGCGACTCTTCGAGGCTTCGCGAAGCGAATCGCTCAATGCAGAAGCGGGAGGGCAAATTCCCACCATCGCCCTGACTGCCTATGCCAGCGAGACCGAACAAGAACGGGCGATCGCTGCCGGATTCCAACGCCATATTGCGAAACCCGTAGAGCCAGAGGAATTAGTCAGAGCAATCCTGTCAATCCACCCACTTTCAATAGAAGAAACTGAATAATCGATGCTATTTCGCTTTCTCTCCTTTTTAACCGCTTAACTCTTATTGCTGAGCCTACTCATGCCTGATACATTTCTTGAGCGTCTATCCGCCAGCCTTACCTAAATAAACACTCTTCAACCCCATCGCTCCCTTCTTCGTTACTCCCCAATAGCGGAGATAACGATAAGGACCATAAGCCTTACCCGTCTTAGAATCAGGAATCATTTTCAGCTCAATATGCCCTCGCCCTCCGTGTTTCCCCAATGGTGTTCCATCCTCACGAGTCTCCTGGTTCTCCTCCTCTGCCTCCTCCCGCCGTGACTCTAATAGCCCCTGAATCATTTCAGCCAGATCCCCTAATTCTTCATCACTCCAATCCTGGAGTTCCTGAATCAACCGCGCTGATTTGCTCCGCTTTGGCATCTCCCACCCCTGATCCCGCAAAATTTGCTTAGGGAATATTTAGGGATCTTTAGCTTGTTTTTATTCCCTAAGTCCAGATTCACCCGTACTGCTTTTGCTTAGGGAATACTTAATTCGTCCTAAAGGCAAAACTATTCCCTAAGCTTCATCGCCACCCCAACTAGCTGAAACTTTGATGTCTACGACTACTGGGATCGGATGCAGAAACTTCCGAGCTGCTGCAACCATGCCGTGATGTAAGAGATAACTGATGTGCTTTGCCTCAGCAACAGGACACTCCAGCAGAATTTCATCATGAATTGTACAAATCAGCTTTGCTCCTGTCTCTGCCAGTACTTTATTGAGTTTCACTAACGCCAATTTCGTGATGTCAGCATTCAATCCCTGGACTGGATGGTTCAGCAACTCCGCTAGTCTAGGTTTATCTGCCCATCTGCGTCGCCTACCTGCCAGGGTTCGGCTTTCCTTCGTTCCCCGGATGTAACTACGCTTGATCGTCTCATGCCACTCTGCCACTCCGGCGTAGGCATCAAAGAAACATTTTCGGAATGCCTTTGCCTGCTCTAAAGACAGAGTGACTCCATACTTTGTCTCAGCATAGCTCTGAAGTTTGGCAGCACCCATGCCGTAAATCAGCCCAAAATTGATGGCTTTGGCAAGCCGTCGATCCTCCTCGCTCACATCAGCGATCGCTTTCCCCGTCACAAGAGCTGCTGTCAGCCGATGCAGATCCTCACCCTTACGATAGGCTCGTTGCATCCGGACATCGCCACTTAATCGAGCAACAATTCGCAGCTCAATTTGCGAATAGTCGGCTCGCACTATTTGATAACCTGGTGCAGCAACAAAACAGGTTCGAGCTGCGGCATCGCGAGGAATGGTTTGCAAAGGTGGATTGCGACAAGAGAACCGACCCGACCTGGCTCCAAGCTGGTAGTACGTTGGGTGAATCCTTCCTGTTACAGGATGGACGTGCTTGGGCAAGCTATCAGCAAAGGTGGCAGTGATTTTGGAGAGGTGCCTGTAATCCAACAACGCTCGGATCACAGGATACTGTTTCGCCAGGGGCACCAGTTCCTTCTGGTTAGTCGAGTTCACTGGAATTCCAGCCGCTTGCAGTGCTGCAAGCACCTGTTGTGGAGAGTTGGGGTTGATTGTATCTGTCATCTCCGGCAGCAAGGACATTTGAGCGTTACCCGCAATTCGGAGTTCCCTGATCTGATGAAGTGCAGCATCGCGATCGCTCTCCAGCTTTGCCCCTAACGTTTGCCAGCGAGAAAGATCTAATAACATGCCATTTAGTTCCATCTGAGCCACCGCAGGCATACAGTGAAACTCAAGTTGGGCAATTTTGAGAAGCTGCGATCGCTCCAGTTTCTTGACCAAGATCGGATACATCTCCAGCAAAACTGCGGCATCCACTGCTGCATACTGTAACTGCTGTGATGTCAGCGGTTTGCTCCAGTCACTCACCTGTTGAGTTTTATCCAGTTCTAGATTCAGGAGCTTTTGAGCAAGGGTTTGCAATGAGAGACCCGTTTTTAACCCTGCCGTCAGCACTCGATAGGCAAGTTGTGTGTCGAAGAAAGGAGCACTGGGCTGGAGTCCTGCTTGAGCAAGGAACTGCCAGTCAAATTTACCATTATGGGTAATTTTGATCGCGGATCTGGAGAGAAATTTGTGGAGCGGGTAGTAATTGCAGGGGGCAATCTGGGGTAAATCGATTAGAATCACTGGCTGATTGGGGACTGCGAGTTGAATTAATCGAATGGTGTGCCTGTGAGGATCTAACCCAGTTGTCTCGCAGTCCAATCCAAGAATCGGAGACTTTTCTAGCGATCGCAGTGCAGTTTCAAGTTCTTGATTTGATGTAATCAAGTGATAAGGAACATCTTTCAAATTAGGGTAAGTTGTGGAAACGGACATGACTGGAAATAGATGGAGGACTATCCTGAAGGGGCGATAGCACCAATCATTCGGGTAGCTGTCATGATTCAAAACAAACTACCCTGCTCTGGTTGATCGATTGTTTGAACTGGGTCAACCGCGTTCGGCTTTGCCGTCTCGCAGAGAATCGCTTCTGCCTTTATCCGATTACGCCGCTTTCCCCATCCCTGTTGAGCTGCGTGTTTCACTACACTTTGGCGAATCGATCTGCTCAAATTATGAAACTCAGTTTTGACAGTCTTGAACTCAATCACATGACCACCAATCAATTCATAAAAATTGTCAGCACCTTCCGGTAGTTTGTTATGCTTCCGCACTACCTCATTACCTGCCCAAATGTAAAGGTCAGAATAGTCGCGGTGCATGGGCGCTTCAAAACTGGCAGGCATCATGTAAGCCAACACTTCAGTCGGCGTGGCGTAGTCTCCAACTTGATCCTGTTCATACTCAGAAATAATGAGGTCAAATCGATCCTGCACACAGGCAATCTTTAACCAAGTTGGAATCACATCACCCCACAAACTTCGATGTAACACTAAGGGTCCCGCTAAATAGCGAACATGATGGATGGAAAACTCTGCCATCTCCAACATGCACGCTAGTAATTCCTTGGGAACATCAAGGGATGCCAAAAGCCGCAACATTTCCAGGGTGCTGGATGAGCAACGGGTATCTTCATTACCAGCATTTTGTTGAAGGGTTCGGACTAACTCTTCAGGAATAAAACTCAGTTGATCCACAGTGCAAGTCTCCTCTAAAGCCGTTCCCCACAAACAGCCAATTGGCTGAAGCACTGTTGTCCACCTGGTTGAGGTGATCACTGCGTCAAACTTTATAGGCTGACAGGCATATCGTTTCGTATGGACGGCTTGCGCGATGAACACCGAACCGACACCAGATTTCAATACGAACCCTGAAAGCAATAGTGGTTATCAAATCGTTGGTCATCAAACCGATGGATATGGCAGCGAACAGTCGATCTCTGGAGCAGGCACAAATCCCTGGCAAACCGACCACTTCAGCGATGGCTACCAGGAGAATATCTTTGAGCAAAACTTTGGTGATACGCCTTACTCAGAATCCGCCACGAACCCCAACCCTCACCTAAAGGGCTATGGCAAGGGTTCTGGTTATCAGCCAAAGACGGAGCGCACTTTTTCTGCACCGGAACTGGAGCTTTAATCCCCTTTAACTCTGCCTGATGTCATGAATACCCCACTGAGAATGCCAGAAGGCTTCAAAAGGCAGCGTGTTCTGGCATGGCTCATTTCGCTGTGCTTGATTGTCATGGGTCTTTGCGGGTTCAACACACCTGCATTTGCTCGTACCATTGACGACGGCAGCCTACCCACGCGAATTCTAGAAGTTGCAGGAAGTCAATCTGGGCTACCTGCAACTCAAGTTTTGTTGCCTGACTGGAACCGAATCTCTTTATCGCAGATGCCGGGTATCAGCCGTGCTGGCTCAATCGATGGTAAACCCTATGTGCAAACGTTGGGGTATGACCTGAGCCGCCGTTGGAATGCTGGCATGACTCCCGATCAATATTTGAAGTTGGGGGACATTTCCCAGGCATTTCAGGCAGAAGTCTTTTCGCCAGGGGCGATCGCTCAACTCACCAATCTCGATTTCAATCAGGTTGCCTTGAGTACGTTTACACTGGCAGCCGATCAAACCTTGAGCCATTTGGCAAAGGTAGTGCCAGGGTTGGCACAGACCAATGTGCGGGCGATCGCCCCTGTCGCTGCGCTTCTAGCTGCCAAAGCTGTCGGCATTAATATCTCTGATCAGACGCTGGCCGAAGTATTGGCACAGCATCCCCAAGTTGGACAGTTACGCTTAAAAGACATTGATCTGTCTGGTTTTCCGATTACCTCCATTCCCAACCTGCAAGCCGTTCAACTCCAACAATTTGAGGGCTGGATGAACAGCTTTGTGAAAGGTATTCCAGGATTGGGTCAGGTGCCATTAGGGTCAATGCCCAACCCGATCGCTGAACTGGGTAGCCTGGTCATGCGAGTTGATCAGGTGTATGGCCCAGCAGAGGCACAGCGAAATAACACTATTTCTGGCTCCGATGTTCAGGGCTTTTCTGTCCCCTGTGCTGAAACGGATTGCGCCTATGTTGAACTGGATGATCTGGAGAACGCCGGACGTAGTGCGCGTGGCAGGCTGGAAGGTAAGCAATGGATTTCAGGAAAATATCAGGAAGTCCAGGGTGGCTGGGGTGTCTTGCGATCGGTAAATGGTGGTCGAGAACCTACAGGGCGCTTGCCCTTTGGTTCTGCTTTCAAAGTTGTGGTGATGGAGCCAGATGAAACCACGGATACCGTAGACACTGCCTTATTCTTCCGTTTCTGCGCCAACGCGCTGGGTTGTACACCCTACTTCATTGGTCCAGTGCCGTTCTTCACCTACAAAGTCAATGCTTTGATGTTTGTGGGCGATTTGAGCGATCAACGAGCTGCTGCGGCATCTCAACCCATCGGAGCTAGCCGAGAACCTGGAAGTAGCCAAACCATTGCTGGCGATCGGGATGGGGAAAATCCTTGTAGTTTAGGTGGCAGTAGTCAACCCGTGTCGGCACGATCCTTGCAAGGGATTGATTTAGATGCGCTGGCGGAATCGATCGCCAGCATCGAAAGTGCTGGAAGCGGAGGCTACCAAGCAGTTGGAGTTCATACGTGCGCGGATGGGGGCAGTAACTGCGGACGGGGGTTAGGTCGCTACCAGTTCATGAGCTACAACCCTTACGCCGTGCAATTAATTGCTGCAAAGCCAGGTGGGCAGGGATTCTTAAATCGCATTGGGCAGGGCTATCAACCCACCGAAGCAGAACTGTTTCAGTTCTTTCCACCCGCCGATCAGGATCGCGCCTTTATGGCAGATCTCGCCAATAAAATTCAGGTAACACGGGGACAGATTGATCCAACGACGGGACAACCCTTCACGGGCGATCGCTTATTAGAACGAGTTGCTCAAAAACATTTTGGTGGCGACTACAGCCGTGTCGATGGTGGCGGTTCCGATGCATTGGGTCGTTTGAGCCTACGAGATTACGGTCGCGCTGCTCTCACCCGTTATCGCAACGGTGGCAACGGCACACTCACTTGCGCTCCCAGTGCAACCCTGACAAGCGCTAATTCCTCTAGAGTCAAAAGCAACGAGGCAACCCAGAACAATGGAACACCAGGACAAGTCACGGGTAGGCTGACCAACCCTGCTCCAGGCTTTCCAGTGACCAGTGAATTTGGTCCTCGCTCCAGTCCTTGTGCTGGTTGTAGCTCGAATCATGCTGGCATTGATATCGGCACACCGATCGGGACACCGGTTCGTGCGGCTGATGGTGGCAGAGTGCTCTACGCAGGTTGGCTTTCGGGCTATGGCAAAACCATGATTGTGGACCATGCCAATGGCAGGATGACGCTCTATGCTCACCTAGATTCAATGGACGTGAGCGCGGGTACCCCGGTGCAGCAGGGACAGGCGATCGCCCGCAGTGGTCAAAGTGGATTGGGCACCGGACCCCACCTCCACTTTGAAGTGTTAGAAGGTGCTACCCCTGGTAATTGGCGCAGTGGCTCTCCCATCAATCCTAGACAACAGGTTCAATTCTAAGGAGGAATCAATGCAACCTCGTCGAAGATTCTCATTTGGCTCCATTAGCAGACGCTTGACCTCACATTTCTGGCGACTAATCGTGGTAGGAATGCTGCTTACTGTTGGGCTGGGATACCTTCCTCTCGACGCTCAAACTACAAGCATTCCAGAAACCGTTAGTCGCTGTATTCCTCAACAAACCCGACAGCCTATTGTCCGGAGTGAGCTAATTGGCTCTAGTCGCTTGCAGGGCAAAGACTATTACCTGCTGGCAACTTACACCGAAAATAACCAACAGCCGACTAATCTGATTGTTGCAGTTACGAATGGACGCTGTGAGGAATTGTTTTTTAACCCAATGGGCGATCGCGTTCCCTTTGCCAGTGTTGTCCCCCAGTCCGTTGCTCAACAATTGACGTTGGCACGATTCCGGCGAGAGATTCAGCGCCTTGGTAAAGATCGCTTCCAGCAACAGGTCAACCAGGGCGCAGCCTCCACCCAAAATCCCACTTGGTTTGCAGAGGAAGTCTGGGCGCTGCGGCAGTTGGGCATTGCTATCCCTGCTAATGTTCAGGTTCAACAGTGAATGCAAGTTGAGAAGGAAACTCGCTATGACAGATTCGGCTTCCAACCTGGCTCCAATTCAGCAAGAACTGAGCGCACCCACCATCCCTGCACCACCTCACTGGTTGTGCCAAGTAGGGTACTGGTTTCGCATTGGCTTTAGTCTTTTTTTGTTGTTATCGGTACTCATTGGTGGAGCAGGTTGTAGCTCTAGTGCAGCAACCGTTCCCTGGCAAAAAGCGACAGCCATAGTCCCAGAAGCTGTTATAGAACAAGTGATTCAAACAAACACAGACATGGATGTGGCACAGGCAAAAGAAACCTTGCTTGCCTGGTCTGTAGATGGCAAAGAAGGCAAATTGACTCTCTTCAATTTCAACACCCCCAATTTATGCGGAGCTTTGGGTTGTCTCTACACTGGCTACTGGTTGAGAGAGAACCAATCCGCAGTAGAGGTGTTTCAAAACTATCTCAACCCTAACCTTCCAACAAATAAACCTCTGATTCAGGTGGGAGAAGATCGGGGTCAGGCTTTGCCCTGTCTAGAAGTGTTGCAGATGGAGGGCGATCGCTTACGGCAATTGAATTATTGTTTCAATGGCGATCGCTACCAGCTTGCAGACAGCCAACTTCTCTCGTCTTGAACTTACGTCCAACATTGCTCCTTCAGCTACAAGCAAAAAATCTGCCATAGCCAATCTGGCTATAACAGAGGTTGATCTAGAACAATCAATAAAGATAAATTGGTTCACTCCTCGTCATCATCTAGGTCATCATCATCGAAATCAAAGTCCTCATCATCTAACTCTGTGCCCGAATCATCCAAGTCATCAAGGAAATCTTCCTCCTCTTCAATTGTTTTGATTTTTCGTAGAGGCTTAGTAGAAGGTTTGGTATTCAAGGCTTTAGCAGTCCCACCATTCTTGTGAGGCGGTAATACCTCTACTTCCACAGCTTCTACCTCTCCTGGCAAGGCGGGTAAGGACTGAGGTTCTGTGAATCCTGCGATCGCATCATGCTGCTGCCAGATCAGCGCCTTTGCTGTAGGAGTGCCCAAATAGAGGAGAGGCAGGGTTTCGATCGTTGGTTTGGTATACGCCACCGTCTTGCAGCAATCATGTTTGTTCTTGCCCTCCCCTTCCTTGACTGCTTTGAATTCCACTTCCAACACGCCCAAACTCCGCCATTTGTCGTTTTTGCCACTGAACGGCACGTTGAAATAGTCAGCAAACGTTTTTTCCAGAGCACGGTAGAACTCCTCACGAACTGATTTAAAGCTCCAAAGCGCAACATTTTTGAACCGAACCACGATCGGCATTGTATGCAGCGGTTGGTTATCTTCATCCAGAAACAGCAGCGCATGTTCTGAACAAACATCCATCGATTTCTTGTCAAGGCTATTGCGGTACTCGTCATAAAGTCCAACCACCGTACCACCCAAATCTTCCACATCCGACTTGTAGCGAATGTATTCCGGCACAAATGCCAGCACGAGCAACCGGGCTTCCGTAATCAAAAGACCCGTGACATCTTCAGTGAAGGTAACGGTCGTAAGGTCATCTGCATCGGGCATGGCAATCCAGCCTGCCTTTTCCAACTGATCGATCGGAATCAAGATTCCGGCTGGCTTATCATTGACCACAATGCCGTAGGGCAACTGCGGTCGGCGCACCTGATTGTAGGCATCGCTGAGCAAGTCTGAATCAACTTCAAACTCTTCTGGCTCCATTCTTTCAGTTCGAGCTGCACGAGAGCCAGTTGCCGTAGTTGATTTTGGTGATTTGGGAGTAGCCGCTTTAGCACCCGTTCTGGTAGTGCTGGTAGAGCTATTTTTGGAGTTCGTTGATTTAACCATTGCAGTGCAGTCAAATGAATTATCCCCGCTCTGAGGCGTTAGCCTGAAAAGTTGCTTGATCAGAAACAATACGATTTGACGGTTGAGCTATTGGATATCCCTACTCCATTCCCTCACCCCCTAATCACCCCCTAAAAAAATGTCCAGACGGTTGAGCCATTGCCTGACCTGCAATCGTTAAAATTCCTGCCAAGGTTTCAGACATTCGCTATGCCTCTTCCCTTGCCCGCATACTTAAATCATTTCTCCGGCAGCAACAGCCCTAAGTCTACTGCCCTAATTCAGGTGTCATCTCATTCCCAACCACTAGCAGCGATCGACTTTGGCAAAATGCTTCGGCAATACAACAATCCTCAAGGTTGGGCGATGCTGGGTGGATTATTGGTTGTGTTAGTGCTGCTCCGCATCAGTGGATCGGGTAAGGGCAAGATTACGACAGGCAAGCTATGCGGCACTGCGGAGAAACTATCTGCAACCAGCTTCTCGCTCAAACAAATTCGAGAACGCAAACACAATAAGGTAACGCTTTGGTCTGGCACCCCCCGTTACTGGGCGAAAGGAGCGTGGCGCGGGATGATGACAACCATCCAAACCACATTGGGAGCATCCCCAACAGTTTGGTTCCCCAGCTCGGAACGGGGCACACTGGTAATTGGTGCTCCTGGTTCTGGAAAGACGTATTCTACAATCGATCGCATGTTAGAAAGCGCAATGCAGCAGGGGTTCCCGATTCTGCTCTACGACAAGAAAGGCGATCAAATGCGCCTTCACGCCCCCCTCGCCGCTCGTTATGGTTATCAGGTCAGAGTCTTTGCACCGGGAGAGTCTTTTAGTGGTGTGATCAATCCCCTGGACTATATGAGAGATGCCAGAGATGGAGTGATGGCGGGGGAAATTGGTAAAGTTATTAATCGCAACGCCAGAGAGGGCGATGGTGGACGGAGTGACGAGTTCTTCACCAAAGCAGGCGATCTACTAGCAAAGGCATTGCTGCAACTAGTTAAGGGTTCCCGTTATCCCGACATGGCAATGCTCTACGCGGTGTTGCGCTTGCCTAACTTAGTACATCGGATTGACTATGCCGTGCAATCCAAACAACTGGATGAATGGGTTGCTACTTCATTTGTGCAGTTTCTTAGCGCGAAAGATGCTGAAAAAACAATCTCCGGCATTCTGACCACCGCCGCAGGCACTTTTTCATCATTCATTCAGGCAGACTTGCTACGAGCCTTTATTGGCAAATCTACAATTCCAACTCGTCTAGAAGGACGAGAGATGGTGGTGTTCAAACTGGATGATGAGCGCCGGAGCGTGGTAGGTCCACTGCTGGCTGCTGCAATTCATTTGATGATTGTGGGAAATCTCAGCACACCTCGTAAAGACCCGCTAATTATTTCTCTAGACGAGCTGCCATCGATCAAACTTGATCGCTTACCACAATGGATTAACGAATACCGTTCCAATGGCGCTTGTTTCATTTTGGGCATCCAAAGTTTAGATCAGCTCTATGATATTTATGGGGATAAGATGGGTGCCGCGATCGCTTCCGCCTGTAGCACCCACGTCTTGTTCAATCCCGGTAATCATAAAACGGCTGAAGATTACTCAAAACGGTACGGGGAAAAAGAAGTGCTGATCAAAAATCGAACGACGGGGCGATCGCTCGGCGGACAAATGAGCCGTTCGATTAGCTGGAGTGAGAATCTGCAAAAAATGCCGGTGATCAGTGCCGATGAAATTCTCAAATTTCCTCAAGGCAAATGCGTGATCACTAGTCCTGGCTATAGCTCAGGCGGACAGGCATCGATTCCTTATCCATTGATTATTCCTGTCCCTAAAGCAGATGAGAAACGCGCAAAGGAGAGTGAGGCATTATGGGAATCGCAAGTGCGAGCAGGCTTGGAGAGCCAAGTAATTATGCCAAACGTAGACGCACTAACTCAAGCCTTGTATGAGCGAATTGAAGAAGCAGAACGAATGTTACCCCTTCCAGATGAAGGAGAGTTATCAGCACCTTCATCTGGAAGGGGTGTTGAAACCGATGCACTTGATCATTTCCCTAAACGAACTTTTACAGCACCAGGATTACAAGAATAATCATTGCTAGCAAAACAAACCCATTAACGATTCTGTCTGCGATCCAAACTGCGAAGTTGCAATTCTTGCCACCAAGTTGTGCTTCTTTCTATCGATCCTTCTAACCGATACAGCCATTGATAAGACTGTTCTTCTGTTTGTACACACCACATTCCTACAATTGTTCCAACTTCCTTTGTTGTTCTAACTTTAACAATTTGGAAGAATGAAAATTCTGGCATTGGAACAGTTGGATTCAACACTGGAATTGCGCGCGTAGGATCATTGGATTGAGGCGATTGTGTTGTCATGACTAATACCTTGCATTCTTTCTAATAGGAAGTGGAGTGAAATACTGTTAACTCCTTACTACAAAGGCACTTCTGGAATTGTGTCCAGGTTCAACAACAATGAGTAATCAGCGTTGTTCTGGAATTGAGAAGTTTGAGGAGTAGTAGGCTGCGTTAGGAGTTGAATTAACCATTGCTGTGTTTGATCTTGTTGCTCTCGATCCCACTGCAATCGAAGTTTTTGAGCCGATCGGGATGGATGAAGTACCAAAACAATCAGGGATAACTTCTCTGGGGGAATGGCATAATGCATAGTCACTGCCCAAAGCTTTACAGCATCTTGCCAAGTCATTTTTTCAGGACGCATTGCCCATTCATATAGCCTTGGTACTCCCTGTCGGAGACCATAATTGATATGGGCTTGAATGAAAATTGAAGTATCACCTGTTGTGAGAGGAGTAATTATTGGTGCATCAACCCACAGTTTCCTACTCCTCTTAAACAGCTCTGGAGCTAATTTTTGGACTTCAGCTACCCAGTGAGCCATTAATGGATAGGCATCCAAAAGAGATTGCACTGGCAACCCTAGGAATAATTGCCTCATCAATAACTGGAAGTTAGCTAGGTCGGTTGAGCTAATTACATACTCAGATTCATGAGTACATGATCTTGAGAGGGGAGTTTGATTCTGGTGGATTTGATGCAAATCAGCAAGAGTTAAAAGTGCCATTGGTGAGACAAGATTAATTGCTCATCAATGCGGCGTTAGTCGCCGTTGCATCCTCTATCTGGGCAATACAGATCCTACAGATGGTTGCTCAACAAGACTGGCTTCTAGCAGCTTTTCCCAGGTGCGATCGTCCAGTTGCCCCATTGCTTGAATGCAAGTTGAAAACTGCTGCCATTTTTCTTGAGCGTGTTGAAACTGTGGATCAAACCCAGTTACTCGGCAGAAAGTTTCATAGCCATTATCCCAATAGAAAGTACCAAGAGCTTTTCTAAGTTGATGAAATTGAGCAGGTTCCATGAGTAAATCGAGATGAAATTAGGACTGCCTGCTTCACCCCGGTAGGGGAGAAAAAAGAACTGCCTGAGTGCAGGCAGCGCAAACCTCATTAGCGACATAGCAGCAAATCGCTAGCCATTTTTCCATTCGGTGCAACAAACTCATTTTGAGCATTTGCATTGAAGATGCCCTTGCCAAAGATCATGTCAAC
Source organism: Calyptranema fuscum S582 (assembly GCF_055793305.1). NCBI lineage: Bacteria > Bacillati > Cyanobacteriota > Cyanophyceae > Oculatellales > Oculatellaceae > Calyptranema > Calyptranema fuscum. Next base: position 73,538 of record NZ_JBSLYH010000019.1, on the reverse strand, counting down.
TTCTGCAACTCGAAATGGAGGTGCGATTTTGTTCTTCGCTACTTTAACTTTGACTCGAATGCCGTATTCCTCCATCCCTCGCTTTAACGTTTGAATCCGGCGAGTATCCAGTCGCATTGAAGCATAGTATTTGAGGGCATGACCGCCTGTGGTTGTTTCAGGATTGCCATAAACGACACCGATCTTCAAACGCAATTGATTCAGGAATATTAACGTACATTGACTGTGCAGGCAGTTCATCAAGCGTCGAAGCGCTTTGCTCATCAACCAGGCAATGGAAGTCGTTGGAAAATCGCCCATATCCGTTTGGAGTTCTGCCTCTGTCACCAATGCAGCTACAGAATCTACTACAATCAGATCAACACTCTTGGAACGTACCAGTTGTTCAACCAGTTCCATTGCCATTTCCCCGCTATCAGGCTGGCTGACCAACACCTGATCAATATCCACTCCAATCGCAGATGCGTAGTGTGGGTCAAGAGCATGTTCCATATCGACAAAAGCAGCAGTGCCTCCTAACTTTTGCATTTGGGCGATCGCCTGTAATGCTAGCGTGGTCTTACCGCTACTCTCTGGTCCGTAGATCTCAATAATGCGTCCTCTAGGGTATCCTCCTCCTAATGCCAAATCTAGTTCAGTTGAGCCACTAGAGAAGGTTTCCACCTTCATGTGACTAGCGTCTCCCAACCGCATGATAGAACCATCTCCCAATTCTCGATTAATCGCTGCTAGAGTTCGTTCGAGGTTTGATTGCTTAGCTGCCAATTTGTTAGCCATCGCTCTAAAAAATGAACAACCGATCCCCATTGCTGAAGATCGGTTAAATGTGCAGCGATAGCTGAGTGTTATTCAGGCGTTATTTCTACTTCGGTTTGTACGCTAGGTGGGGCAATGGCATCCAACAACACCAATCCCATTTGTTTCAATAAAGCGGTATTGCCATCAGGACAGCCATGCTGAATCAAACACTTGGCACAACCCGCATCACAATCACAACCACGAGCGATCGCAGCAGCAGCACTCGCAAGTTCAGTCATGTGCTTGAACACAGCTTCAGAGGCTCCATTGCCTCCATCGCTGGTGTCATAGAAATAACCTGCATAGTGGTTGCTATCTCCCGGCTCCTTAACTATTGAAAAGTTCACCTCTCTGGGGTCAACTCTGGCAAACAGTTGCAGCGATCGTAGAATCTGATGCCCAAAGGTATGGATTGCGATCAGAGTACTGGGATGTTCCCATAATTGTTGATACCCTGGCGGAATCGGCTGTCCACTACGAGATAGGCTGGTTCTGGCTTCTCTAGCAAAGGTTTGGAGATAGTCTCGTGCTGTTGCGTCGATCGCAACTTTAACGATTGGAGCCGAAAACTGAGTCCGGTAAGGCTGCTCAAAATTCTCTTCAGATAACGTCTTGACGATCAATGCTTTGCGAGTTGGTTTGCTACAGATGGAACAGCGTCGCTCTTGTGGTAGCGGCTCTTTGTAATTCAAACAACGGCGATTCAAACAAGTCTGCTCGTACAGTTGGGTCAACACACTGTAACCGCTGGTGATGTGACTCACTTGTCCATAACTCAGTTCAAGCATCAAGCAAGCTTTATTTCCACTACTTTCCATCTCTTCAGAAAATTTCAGCGGCAGTAACACCGGATCAGTTAACACCTTCAAACTGCTGGTTTCAGATTGCGTGACTGCGACAGTAAAAAGTGGACTCTCAACAATGGGTTTTAAGATTGCTCGCTTGCTGTGTAGATCCAGTGAGATGCATTGATAGGTGAGCATCTTGCCATCACCATCTTGCCGTTTATAGATTGCTTGAGGATGCACTTCCCGATAGGCAATATCCTCGGAAACTTCCTCCATCTCCTCACTAGATTCCGCATCCACTAACTTGATCGTGGTTTGAGACACTCCTCCGCGAAAGTTAATATCTCTGTGTGGATACCCCCTTGCCCACAAACCATTGCGACCTTTATTCAGGTGTCCTTGAGCCATCAGGAGTTTTACAACCTCGATCGCAGAATTCCCAAAGTAGTATTTGATCTTGTGGGTGGGAATACCCGTTTCTGCTGCGGCACAAAGCAGATGTTTAGCTGCAAAGATGGGATATTCGTCATTGAAGAAAACATCTTCAGCTTCACCAGTAGTCAACATTTCTGGATGCTCTATGATGTAGCGATCGATAGGATTCAGAGCATTAGGAATCAACACTGTCAATCCGGACTTAGAACGCCCTGCTCGACCACTCCGCTGCTGATATGCCATCTTGGAGCCGGGCCATCCCCGCAGAACACAGCATTCCAATTCAGGTAAATCAATACCAGCTTCTAAGGCTTCCGTCGCAACGATCCATTTGACGATACCGGACTGGAGTTGCTGAACCATCTCCGCCCGACGCTCTGAGCTGATACCGCCATAAAAAGCAGCGATCTGAGGTGACTTCAATAATCCTGTCAAATCTCTGGCACTCCGGCGCGAGTTGCAAAAGGCAATCCCGCTCTTTCCTTGAGCTAACAGAAATTGAATGATACGAGCTGTATCAGCAGTCAGGTTATGGCTGGGTTGAGTGACAACTACTTGGCGATCGGGTGCCGCAGCTCCACTCTTATGAATCCAGACAAGAGGCTTTGGGTTCCGTTTGGTTGACTTCAGCCCTGACAACTTTCGAGCAAGCTGTTTAGGATTGCCACAGGTGGCACTTAGAAGGATAAATTGCAAGTCTTTAGAGCAACCCCCATAGTGATCCACGGCTAGCCGCAGGCGACGAATCAGCCACGCCATATTTGCACCATAGCTACCCGAAAATGTGTGTGCTTCATCGATCAACACATAGCGCAGATGTTGGTAGAAGTTCGCCCAGCGCTCTGATTTCCAGGCTTGCTTGAGTTGAAAATGGATCAGTTCTGGAGTGACTCCCAGAATGTGTGGATCGGATGCAAGAATTTGCTCTCGCTCATCGGTCTTCACATCTCCTGTCATCATTGCTAAGCCAGGGCGGGAAGCAACAGGCATTGCAGAAAGCAATTCCGAAATTTTATGAAATTGATCTAATGCCAGTGCGCGGAGTCCATAAAACGCCAATGCTCGATGCCCTTGTCTCATGCAACCTTCCAAGATGCCAGGGTAGGTACTGAGTGTTTTTCCACTGGCAGTCGGAGAGGTGAGAATGAGACTTTTATCTAAACGGATGACTTGCAATGCTTTGAGTTGATGGGAGTAGAAATGATAAATTCCTTGAGCATGAAGGGCTTCAATCAACTCAGAGGGTAGATCAGCCGGAATGTCCTTTAAATCTGGCTCTTTGGTGGGAATGGTTTGCTGCCAAAGCAAGTCTTCCCCAAGAAATTCAATGATGTCAGTCGGTTCAAAAGGATGATTGTCAGTGGAATCTGGATGTTCCTCAATAGAGATTGTCGGGGGTGTCCAAAAGCTCTGAAGCAGGGCACCATAGTTTGGTGTAGTTGTCATGGTCGTTGTCTTCGCTCACTGCCCAAAAACATCCCCTGTAGGGGAAGGGCAGAAGCCTGCACAATTGCAGGCACTCAGGTTTCAATCCCCTGAACTATCCAAATCACTTTGAATGAACAGGCTGGAACAATCGTGTAATCACAAGCAAGAACGGCAGGATAGAGTTTGCGTTGACATAACCTTGCTTAATTGCCATTTCTAGATCCACCAGCTTTGTGACTGCTTGGATTAATGATTTGATAGGCATGGTTGCTACCTCTTGTCGCAGGTAGTAAAGCCGATTTGGATTACCCACATTACAGATTTGAGCAATCTCCGTGTTGTTCTTGATTCCGCTTGAAATTGCACTCTTAACCCATAACCAGGTTCTAAATTGGGTTAGTAGCGTAGCAACCAGAACCATCACTGGTTCAGAACGGGCAAGTAATTCATCGATTAGACGCACCACTGCTTCACTTTTCCCATTGCGAACTGCTTCCGCCAGTTGTAAATTACTCTGTGTTTGACAGGGAATTAGACTTTGAACTTCTGCTAGATAAATGGGTTGACCATTCGCGTGAGTTTCTAGCTTACGGAGTTCTGACGCAACCCGGATCATGTCATTGCCGATTGCTTCTGCTAAATATTCAACGACATCTTTGGGTAGTCGTAGTTTCATGCGCTTTGCCTGAGTGGCGATCGCTTCTTCAATTAAATCTGTTCGCCAAGGTGGAATTAATGACAGCTCAAAACACTGACCATACTTAATCAAATGCTTGTAGACTTTCAGGCGCTTATCCACATTCGTTGCCATGAATACAAGCGTTGTAGAATCTGGCACCTGAGCAAGCTGTTGCAAATTCTCTAACTGGGCATCACTCCACTGCTTGAGATTGCAGTCCTCGACGACAACAAGCCGTTTACCGCCACTCAATGAAGGGGTTCGTGCCGCACTTATTGCTTGCTCCAAAGCACTGGCGGGGAAACGGTGATAGCAAAATTCTAACCACTGCGGATCAAGTTCTGATTTGTATTGCTCTAGTTTTTGTCGAATGGCAAACTGATCATCTCCAGTTAACAGAACAATCATCCCGTCCTCCCATTTCTGCTAGCTGTGAGGGTTTTGATCATTATGGTTATTGGCTTCTGGCTCTGAGTAGCTCGCTGAAGCATTCGGGCGATCGCCTGTTGATTCGCCTCAAACTTTGCCAATGAAGCAGGCGCAACCTCCAGGATTGCCTTATTTTCTTGCAACTTGGTCAATCGTGCCTGACTCAGCAACTTCTGAGTTCCTGGCTTAGCAGAGGCAATAACTCGTTGCCAGAGAGTTGATAAATCGGAGGAATTTTGATCTGTGGCTGCTGAAGATGGCTCTATGACTGCTTTATGGTCATGTCCGTTTTTGTCTGCTGACTGCTTTTCACTCGCATAGTTGGAAGCATTTGATCGTAGCAGCGGCATCAAGTTTAACAGACACGTTTCCAGCCAAATAGCCGCGTTGGTGGTATTGCGAAGATAACCTTCTGCCTTCTGCAATTGCGTCAACGATTGATTGAGCGCATCAAAATCCCAGTGAGTGGCGATCGCCCTCAATTGCTTATAGTTGGCAGAACTGGTGAGCAGGTCGGATGCAGTCGGAGCCGATTTGAGAATGAGTAGATCTCGATAGGTTTGGAGTAAGCTGTTGAGAATCAGTTTAGGAGTTTTGCCAGAATCTACCAGTGTTCGTGCCAATTTAAGGATTTGAAATGTATCGTTGGTGGCGATCGCATCGAGTATTGCCAACAGGTCTGTTTCTGTAACTCCACCAGTCATCTCGATTACATGGTTTGCGGTCACAGCTTCACCCAACAGACTAACCTGACCCAAAAGCTGAAGGGCATCTCGCAAGCCTCCCTCAGCAAGACGGGCGATCGCCATTAAAGCATCATCCTCGACAGCGATCGCTTCAGCATTGGCAACCTCTTGCAAGTGTTGGGCAATTGTCTGAATTGAGAGCGCCCGAAAATGAAACACTTGACAGCGACTCACAATGGTGGGCAATACCTTATGCACTTCCGTCGTACAAAGAATGAAGACTACATGGGGTGGTGGCTCCTCAATGGACTTCAGCAGAGCGTTTTGAGACTGGGTGGTTAACATGTGGCTTTCATCAAGCAGGAAGATGCGATAACGCCCCCTGACAGGAGCAAAGCTACTGCGTTCGATTAACGCTCGTGCATCATCCACCCCATTGTTGGAAGCTGCGTCAATCTCGCTGACATCTAAACTGTTACTAGTTTCGATCGAGCGACAAGATTGGCAGGTACCACAGGGTTCATCCGTGGGTCCATCAAAGCTTAAACAGTTGAGAGACTTGGCAAAGATACGTGCAGTAGAGGTTTTACCAGTTCCCCTGGAACCTGTGAAGAGGTATGCCGGAGCAATGTGCATTCGGTCAATGGCATTGGTCAAAGCCGTTTGGACATAGGGTTGTCCAACTAGCTCTGCCAAAATTTTAGGGCGATATTTTTGATGGAGGGCGATGGTCGGCATGGTGATATGAGTTTAATCATCATGGCGATCGCCCCTAGTCAGGGGCAGCTTGCTCTAGAAGGGATAAGTTAAGTGTTTGATGCTCTATACGTCTTATGATCAAAGCCGTTGTTGAATCTTCTCATTCTGTTGAACCGCACCATTCAGCTACTGCAAGTTCACAATCAACAGATCGTTGATGCCATCCTGACGGAGGTGACTGACAAGCACCTTGAGGATGCCAAGACGCTTTGGGAGCCGATCTTGGAAGGAAGCGGTCAAGATGATGAGTATTGGAACTGGGTGGGCAAGAGCCGTCGATCGAAGTTACTCCCAGGTGATGAGTTGTACGGGATAGAGTGCGAGGGTGTCACTCAAGGGCTGATGATGCTCGATGTCTTGAAGAAACGCTGTCAGATTGAATCCCAGTTGCGACGACGGTTGGTATACATTAGTGCTTTGGCAACCGCCCCCTGGAATCGACCTGTCATCACTAACCCTCCAACCTATAAAGGTGTTGGGGGCAATCTGGTAGATTTCGCGATCGTCCGCAGCCACGAACTGGGTTATCAAGGCAGAATCGGGTTACATGCCCTTCCAGGTGCGCTAGGATTTTACAGAAAGCTACGAGTTGGACTGCTCAATTGCGGTCCTGACCCTGAAGAACCTGATAACCTCGTTTACTTCGAGACGCTGAGGATAGACGACCTATGACCCAATCGATTCCCGCCCAGCCAAAAGCCACTTCTGATCAATCAGCGCGCCATCAGCGTCTGCTAGAGCTGATTGAAGCCGAGGACGCTGCTAATGGCGAAGTGGGTTGCGGGCGGGATTTGCGAAAGGGGCTTTCAGGGTATCTCAGTACTCGCGTGGTTGTTCTTGACGATGAGCAATTGAAGAGCCTGTTACGAGAGCACTTAGGGCACATTCTGATGGAGCCGGATTTTGATTCCATTGCAACCCAGATTCAACGTTGGTTTGAATCTTTGGTTGTGCAAACCCGAAATAGTTCTTCGAGTTCTACACCTTTGTTAGATTCAACAAATGTCATAGAGCATATTCCAACGAAGGAACTCAAAGAACTATTTCAACCACAACTTGCTGATTTTTGCTCTGAGGATGCTTTAGAACAACTGATTCAGTGGAGCCATCAGATTATTCACAAAGCAGTACTTCAACCCCGACATACCTGGTCTAAGCCAATATGGGTACTGCGAGGTGAAACCCAGATTTACATTGTTCAGGAAACTGGAATTGAAGCAGCGATCGCCAAAGTCAAGACTCAGCATCCTCAAGAAACAGGAAAATTGGAAGTCATCACAGTTGGAGGTATTTTGGCACCCGATCAGGTGATCTCTCTGGATACAAGCTTGTTTTAACGTTCTTATCCTGAGAGAACCTTTCAGAGTAAGGATAGCGATTGAGTTCAGCGTTTGACCAGTCGTTTATCTAGCGGACTCATTTTTCCTCCGATGCTCCCCGTTCTTCTAATTTTTCTTTCAAATTCTGGCATTCTTTTGCCAATGGAATGCCCAACTCCGTCGCCAACTCCAACGCCTGATGACAATACTGCCGCGCCACCTCGACTTCGCCCAAGGCTTGATGCAGTTCCGCCAACTGTTTGAGGGCTTCGGCTTCACCATCGCGACCACCAATCTCTTGAAAAATCTCCAGAGCTGTCTGATTGTTGGTCAACGACTCTGGATACTGTTCTAGTTTGAGTTGAGTCGCTCCCAGATTGCACAGGGTATTGCCTTCACCGCGCCGATCGCCAATCTCACGCGCGATTGTCAATTTCTGTTGAAGAAAGTCGATTGATCGCTCATACTGCCCCAAATTGTTGTACGCAGTCCCCAGACTGCCCAAAGCATTGCCTTCGCTCCGACGATCGCCAATCTCGCGCGCGATCGTCAAGCGTTGCTGATAGAGGTCGATTGCCCGCTCGTACTGCCCCAAACTGCCGTACGCAATCCCCAGATTGCCTAGGGCATAGCCTTCGCCCCGACGATCACCAATCTCTCGCGCGATCATCAATGGCTGTTGAAGATATTCGATTGACCGTTCGTACTGCCCCAAACTGTCGTACGCAAGCCCCAAATTGCCTAAGGCATAGCCTTCGCCCCGACGATCGCCAATCTCACGCGCCAGGGTCAGCGTTTGTTGAAGATATTCGATTGACCGCTCATACTGCCCCAAATTGTTGTACACAGTCCCCAGATTGCCCAAAGCATTGCCTTCACCTCGTCGATCACCAATCTCACGCGCGATCGTCAATTGCTGTTGAAGATATTCGATTGACCGCTCATACTGCCCCAAATTGTTGTACACAGTCCCCAGATTGCCCAAAGCATTGCCTTCACCTCGTCGATCACCAATCTCACGCGCGATCGCCAGACGTTGCTGGTAGAGGTCGGTTGACCGCTCGTACTGCCCCAGATCTTTGTACGCAAGCCCCAAATTGCCTAGGGCATTGCCTTCGCCTTGGCGATCACCAAATTCCCGCGTGATCGTCAGGTGTTGCTGATAAAAGTTGATCGCCCGCTCATACTGCCCCAGACTGTAGTATGCACCTCCCAAATTGCCTAGGGCATTGCCTTCACCTCGCCGATCGCCAATTCTCTGCGCCAAGATCAGCGTTTGTTGAAGATATTCGATTGATTCAGCATATTGTCCCAACTCTTGAAAAACGCTACCCAAGTTGTTGAGCGCTTTCCATTGTCCTTGCTTGTCATCAATTTCTTTAGCTAATGCCAGACTTTGCTGATAACGCAGAATCGCTTGAGGGTAATTGCTGAGGCAGTAGTAGGCATTACCTAGACCCTTTTGGCAAGCCACTTCATCCAATGTTTGTAAGTGCCCCGTCAAGCGACGGTAAACAACCAGCATTTCCTGATAATTGCCCCAGGTTTGCAGTTGAAGTCCGATTTGCTGGTCTAGCAAGATTGTTTTAGCAGCATCCCAATTCTCAACTTCACAGTAGTGTTCAAACGCTTCCAAATAGCCACGCACCGTTTCCAGGTTCGAGGCATCGGATGCAGGTTCATAGGCTGTTAGCCAGAGGTGGGCAGCTTTAAGTTCCGACTGATGCCACATTTGAGTATCAGCCTTGAGCAGATCATAGGCAACAGCCCGAACAAGGTTATGTTGGCGAATCAAAAACTGATTTTGGTGGATACCTTCTCGTTCTACTAGAGCACGTTCATTCAATACCTGATAACCCTGCTGCCGTCGTTGGGATGGAGGCTCTTCAAACAGCGACAGCCAAAAAGTTTCAGGGACAGGACGGCGATATACCGAACTACGACAGAGCAAATCCAACGCATCAGTAGGTAACCGCTTCAGCGACATTTCCACTCGACGGCGAACTCGCCTTTGCAGTGCTTGATTGTAGAGTTCTAGGCTAACCCGCTCAACTTCTAGCTCCCGTGCGACCTGTTCAAACTCATTGCCATAGCGTTCCCAGTACGTTGCCACATTGCCATCAAACGGCAAAGCCAGAATTTCTTTGGCAATTACCTGCAACACCAACGGATGACCTTCATATACTTGTCCAATTCGCTGCAAAGGGCTTGAACTGGTATCATCTACATGCAAGCCATTCTTAGCAAATAGTTCTAGATGTTCATTAGGCTGCTGATCATCCTGCTGATTCGCCAATAATCCCTGTAAAGTAATGAGCTGCCAAAGATTGGGATAGCGATCCTCCCATTCCGCCAATGAACTTGGCAAAGCTTGCGCTGTAAACACCAATCGACTCACAAAATCTGGCTCTGTTAAACAACGCTGAAGAAATGTAACCCAGTAATGATCGGCAAATACTGTCTCAGTCTGCTGTTCAGGATCGAGCAATCGCTCTAGTGAGTCCACCTGAAGCCAATAGCGATTACCTTTCAGTTTTCGTAATAGCCGCTCCGTCAACCGTTTTGGGTCATTACGTTCCTGTGGATCGAGTTCTACATCACCCAACTTCGCCAGTATATCCGCCACAACCGAGATAAACTCTGGGCTTTGCCCCTCCAAAATCTCCAGATACAGCCATCGGAATGAAGGATCACCCTCCCAAGCTTGGCTGGCGAGACATTCTCCTAGTGCCGTCTTCCCGATCCCCGAAATACCCGTAATCCACAGGACTCTTGCCTGCCCTTGTAGTTTAGGCAAGCATTCATCAATGATCGCCTTACGCCCTACCCAAGTTTGAGGATTGTAGATCGATAACAGCGGCTGCTTCGGTATCAGTTCGCCCAATTTCCAGCGTTTTTCCAACGCTCCTTCAAAACTAGTTTTGCTGACTTTCTGCCCTAAAGCTTTGGAAAGCAAGCCCCACAGTTTCTGTCCCTCATTTTTGATGTGTTGGGGCGCATAGCCTTCCATTCGCTCATAGCCCTTACCTGCCAGGGATTCACGCAAAATTAGGCGCTGAATATCCGTCAAAGGGTTGCCAGCGTGAGCAAGCAGCACTTCATCAGCAACCTGGATGGCTTCTTCTGGGGTCATGACTTACCGCAAGATGTTGGACAGAAAAATCATCTCAATCATAACCTTACTTTTTCGGAACTTCTCGTAACGACAGTGGTGGTAGGGGTTGCGAGAATTGGAGCATCCAGTTCACAAGGTAATTCAAATGAATCAGCAACAGCCCACCTTAACCCATCAAGCCATTTCGCAGATTGCTCCTATCGATCCCACGCCCATCAGTCAATCTGAATCCCCAACAGCGGTGATTCTAGCAATCGCCATCCTGATTTCAATTCTGGTCAGCGGCATCACTGGATTAGTACGGGTCCTTGTGGCAACTCGATCGTATCGTTAGAGTGTCTGGAGCGATCGTGCTTTAGGAAAGGTGCGATCGCTCCAAATTGAGTTCTATGGTCTTGACAAGTCAGCTTTCATCATGCCCTGTAATGCTCCGCTAAAGGTGAGTAGCCAGAATCTTTCCGCTCATTTTCAGTTCGCTACTGAGATGATTAATTGTAATATTAAGCACACTGTAACAACTTACTCCGGCTGCTTATAGAGAGGAAAGAGAAAGTGACGCATATCCATCTCTAGTTCTGGATTGGTGAAATCCCCAGCAGGAACCAGCATTACTGGATAGTCTGGTTGCTTCAAATGCATCTTGATTCCAGAGCTAGGAATGGCTTTAACTGCTTCTCCCAGATACTTAAGATTGAATTGGATATTCAATGTCATATCTGTCGGGATATGAGCACTAATTGTTTCATCACCCTTGCCAAACTCTCGCTCGATCGAAAGATGAATCTGTTGTGTCGTTCCATCAAATCGAAACTGAATCCCTCTCTCCTTTTTGTCAGTCAGTACTGACAACCGCTCCAATGCTTTGAGTAATGCTGATTTCTCCAGCACTACTTCCTTGTCAAAGCTGTATCGTGATAACAACTGCTCACAGTCTGGATATTGTCCTTCAATACACTGGCAGCTCAAAATAATATCCTGCCATGCAAAACTTGCACGGGTTGCTTGAGCGTCGTACAGCAATTGGATTGCGTCAACTGAATCAGCGAGATTACGAATGAGTTCCTTCAGTGCTTTACCAGGTATTGGAAATTGAGTGAGTTCATCCGTTCCCGATCGCTTGCGCCGCTGTCTACCAATCCCCTCTGTCGATACTTCAGCGATCGCTACTCGATGCCCATCTGTTGCAACAAATTTCAGTGCATTTTGCCTAATCTGAATGTAAACGCCTGTCAAAATGCGCTTAGTTTCATCCGTACTAATTGCATACAGCACACCCTTCAGCCCTTCTCTAAGAATATTAGTCGGTAGGGAAACAGGAGTCGCTTTGGGTATTGTAATCGGCGGAAACTCGTCAGCCGGAATTCCTCGGATTTCATAGTTGCCATCTGCATCGGACAAGGTAATCGAGCAAGTTTTGATGGGTTGCTCCTCTCCAGATATAGGTTGTGTAGTCTGCATCTGACTGTTGAGGTTGATGCTACCCGTTGGAAACTGCTTGACCATTCCTGAAAGCATCTCAACCGGCACCGTAATCTCACTACCCAAAAGCACCTGAGCTTCAAAGCTTGCCTGAATGGTCATCGCCAAATCAGTTACAGTCAGATGAATCTGTTGAGCGTCAGCATCTGCCACTACCAACACATTTGCCAGTACTGGATGACTGGGTTTTGTTGGAGCTGCACAACTTGCGATCGCCAGCGCATCATGGAACTGACTTTGAGAACAAATTACTTGCATTCCTTGCTCAGTTGCAGAGGTGTCCTTTGGCTGAGATCTGGCTGCCCGTCTTCGCGATGACTTCTTCGGCACAGGCTCTGCCGATACTTCAAGCTCAGCGGAATTTTTAGGCTCATCAACCGCTGCTTCGGCTTCACTCACCTCGGATGTGTCGGTAGGTTGCTCTAGAGAGGTGAGTGTCTCAGGAAACCGCTGTGCAATCGCCGCTTTAGAAGTTGGTTGCTCAGTCTGCTTTTTTTGCTTTGCAACCGTGTCCCTCGATCGTTGTAATACTTGAGTCATAATCAGTGTCTCTGGTTGAATGGTCGTCGAAGGATGCCTGCGTTAGCAGATGAAAACTGCCAGAGACCTTATGAATCAGGCTTCTTGGCGGAATGATAAAACTTATTAGGGTACAGCACGGAGCCAAAATGCTTTTAAGTATTCCCTAAGTAAATAAGGTTGTTGGAAGCAGACCAGCATGGGTGAACCCGATCGATGTCTTCTAGCAGTTGGTTTTAATTAGGGAATACTTTTAGATATTTTTGTCCAAAGATATTCCCTAATTAAAGTCTTAGGGCACAACCAGAATCCGACGACGCGCACGGCTGGCTCCGACATACCATAAGCGATTGTGCTCCCTTATCTTTGCCAACAAGTCTTTTGCCGTATCACCACGCTCAGGGTTAAGCCGTTTACTTAAATCCTGACCATCAACGCCACATTCCAGAAATGTACTGCCCTGGCTGTTGTGGACTGTGATTGCAAAGCAATTTCGCACGTTGGCAAACTGCTCCAGGTGTCGGTAATAGTCGCGCCAAAGAAATGGATTGCATTTGGCGATCGCCATTAGCCGACGAGCTTCTACATCAAATCGGTTCTGCTCATCTTCATGCAAAGCGTAGATTTGCCGCACGATACCATCATCAGTTGCAACCTTTAGCCTCCAAGCTTTGTAATTGCTGTAGCGATCTTCTGAAAATTCTTGAATCGTGAATTCAGTTGAAGTTGAGAGGATGATCGCTTTACCATCCGGAGCTAAAACCGGATCGCGCGTGATCAGCCGTTCACCGGGAAGAAACCGAGTGGTAGTCTTGCCATACAAATGATTACGAATCTGCTGGTTATAGTAATCCACTTGAGCATTGGTCCAGCAGAGAATCCTGAAACAATCAGGGTTTTGTGTGAATTCCCTGGAGATTTTCTTGAACGCATATCTGAGGAGCGATCGTCGCTTCACTAGCAACGAACCGTTACTCTTATCCGTTAGATATTTTGCAAATGGCTCAAAGGGTACTTTGCTTTTAGTTACTGCATAACGGCAAGCCGTGATGAACTCCAACAGCGGACTATCCGTGCCTTGACGCACCACTTGAGTCAACATAGCTTTATTGGGTATGTTGAAAGCTGGCGATCGCCCTTCATTCACTGGGTTGAGCTGAGCCGGATCACCCATCAAAATCATTTTGAACGGGTGCCACGTTGACGTTCTTTTAGATGCCTCCTCAATCCAGTGCCAGAGCTGCTCACCAATCATGGAACACTCATCAATGAACACTATATCGAACAGTCCAATGTATGACGTTCCGGTTGGTGCCAACACTTTTTCGTTACCTCTGGAAACCATCCCCAGCCCTAGCAATTGGTGGATGGTAAAGAAGTCCACGCCAGTCACACCGTTCTCCAGCGCCATTCGTTGCAACACACCAACAGCCTTATTGGTGGGGGCAGTTAAAACCACTCGTTTCCCCTGGCTGACCAAAACTTTAATCAATTGGAATACGATGGTACTTTTTCCAGTTCCGGCGTAGCCAACCAACAGAAACAGCGCAGCCGCGACCGTCGGTTGCAGAAATGTCCACATCGCGTCCAGTGCTTTATACTGCTGCTCAGTCAGTTGAAACGGAAAAGAGACAGCCGGGGAGGAAGCAGGAAGGGTTTGCATCATAACAACTCCGCTAATTTCATCCACAAATCGGCTTGGTACAGCGGTAGCTGGTTATTTTGGTCTTCTCGAAGTTCGCAACACAAAGATCGCACTTCCGAGTCGCGCTATGTTGCTCTCCAATGTTGACCGATCGAGGGATGCAAACTTAAAACATGATTCAGAGGTACCAATGGTTTTTGTCCACCTGGCTAGTTCTCTTATACAACAGTTGGCAGATCAATCCGTTTCTTATACAAGAGATCTAGAGAGCTATTGAGATTCTCAATCAGAATTTAAATTCTGTGGTATCTCTTATATAAGCGATCATGGGTAACTATGAACACCGATAAGGAAAAGCGGAGCCGTAAGGGGCAGGGACAGTATTATGCAGAGCCTAAAAAGCCAACAATGATTGGTCTTACTCCCACAGCGGTTGAACAACTGGATGAGCTTGCCGCAGAGTTTCAGCTTTCTCGATCTGAGTTTGTCGAACAGATTGCCCGGCGGTTGATCCCAGTTGGAGCATCTGTTACTACTCATTAAGTTACCAGGATTCAGGTTCTTACCAATTGTGTGCGAAGGAGCAACAATGTCTCGTCAAGCGAACTGCAACATGCGTGATCCAACCAATGCTTCAGATCAAAGAACACCAAGGTCTCGTCTTGGCGGGTGAAACCTTGGTGTTCTCGATGTTTTTTTGTTATAGCCAGAGCGACCATATTAAATATGTGCCTTCCGGGCTGGATTGGTTGCCGCCTCTCCACGCTTTTGCATCATAGCAAATTGCCATGCGGCTGAAAAGACACATCGGTTCTGAAACTGAAAGAACTGATAGAATGGCGTTTCTGGCTCCGAGTAATCTCTTTAACTTTCGTGAGCCCTTATGAAACAAGCCGGAACTCCTGGGAATGACATTCCACTGGCGATCGCCGCGATCGAAGTGGATGTCGTAGCCTCAGAAACAGAAACCAAAAAAGCTGCCACAACTAAACCAAAGCGTAGAGGGCGTTATAACTCTTTTGAACGTCCACCAACCCATGCTGATCTATTCCCTAACGGCGAAACCGATCGCATGGCTTCTAACAAAGTCATTTGGGAAGGTTGCAATATTCTTTCTCAAGGAAGGGATATTGGTTGGGTCGAAGCAGGTCCAGGATCACCCTACTACGAAAGCAGCGTTGCTAAGGGTAAAGGTTACCTCTCCTTCTGGATTACGAATGAACTACACGTCAAACATCCAACTGTGCTAGAAGAGGAAGCTGCTCTGGCATTGATCGATCAGTTTGACATCCGGGCTGCATGCTTGCATCTGATTTATGCCGCTTACGCCACTCAACTAGAACGTCCCTGGGAGCAACAGTTTGTTCTGAACGATCGCCAGCTTGAGCGCTATCTCGGTCTGGATAAAAACAAGAAGCTCAATAAGCAGCAGAAGCTAGAGCTGTTGCTGGAGCTGGCAAAACAGCCCTGTCATTTACTGGTGTATGTCTCCTGGCCCGAAAAAGGAAAGGTAAAGTCTTTCAGCGTTAGCCGCACCTGGCTTTGGGAGATTTCAGAACCCATTTTGCACTTCCAGGAAGACCTGATGGGCAACTCTGAGATGGTGGGTTTCACCCTGCAAGTCAAGGCAGGCAACTGGGCGCAGTATTTTCTCAATCCCAGCCGATGTAAAGATGGTAATGGCTATTACGAATACGGCATCTTGTCCCAGTCCATTCTGCAAGACTTGATGACCATCTGGTATAACCACGAGGGAGCTGCACGGCTCATTCTCTGGCTATTATTCAAAACGAAGGTCGGGAATGGACCTGTCCGAGCTGGCACTCTATTCAAGGTGGCATTTGGCACAGAGAAGGTGGAGCAAGCCAGGAAAGCTTCTGCTCCCCGTAAACGCCTGGTTTCTCAGTGGAAAACTACCCTGAAAGTGTTGGATGAACAGGGCTGGAAGTTTACGTTTGATCTGGCAACTTATCCACCTCAGTACCTGCCTGACCTGCCTGACCTATTGCCTTTAACTGACATTCCCGATGATCCCGAACAGGCAGCCGAGTTCTGGTTAGAGGATGGGGCTAAGGGAGAGGGCGATCGCCTCACCGATACTGTAAAGCGACCCTATGGTGGTTTTGAGCAGTTGCTCACAGCCCGAATGGTTGTACAACCACCAGAGGAAATTTCCAGGAAGTTAGAGGAGCTAAAGGAATCACGCCCAGTACGCAGCATTTCCGCAGGGGAAGCAATATCCAAGCTAGCCTTAGAGGCTGAACCTTCATCACCAGCGTCAGTTAAATCGCGGTCTCGCAAGTCTGAACGGCGCTTACTGTCTCCTGAACCATCTAACCAGTTGCCTGAAACCACTAAGCCAACTGAACGGATTGATTCGGGAGAGAAGTTGAAGGCGCTGAGGCTAACCAGAGGCATGACTCAAAGTGTCCTCGCCGCTAAGATTGGCAAGAGTACAAGTTGGGTCAAACTGGTTGAAACCGGCAGACGCAGCATTACGCCGGAGGATCAAACAGTACTACTGACTGTTCTTCAAGCCACAATGTAGGCGCTAAAGGCATCTGTAACCTTTGGCAGTCCGACAAGGTTACATTGTGGTTACACTGCGACAGAACTGAACGCTAAATCTGGGGGTTTAGTTGATTAACCTTGCATTATAGGTAGAGTTCCAACTTTCGATCGCATCTTTGAAAAACTTCCAAAAAGCTTGCGGGAGCGGAGATCCAGATCCTACTGACAGGTGCTGCTGCAAGTCAGTTCAAAAACGGCTTTCAATACCCCAGGATTAGACTGAAGGTTACAAACAGCTTACTGAATGGAACGTACTGCAACTGGGTTAAAACTCTTGCGTAGATACCATTTGAAGGAGTTTTCAGGCAAACTCGAACCTTGGAAACAAACCCGTAGTCAAAGTAGAAATACCGTAGGGTTAACCAGAAGGTTACAAGCCAGTATTTTTTAGAAATACCCTTAGCTAACTCCAAAAGTTACAACACGAATTGAAACCATAGAGTATCCCCAGGCTAGCCCTAAAAGTTACAGTAGAAGGGTTACATCATGGGTTCGCCAGAATCACCCTAAGGCTATCCTAAAAGTTACGTTGGAGGAGCCAGGGTTACAAAATACCCCAGGGTCAGACAGAAGGTTACAAGCGAGTTTTGAAGAAATATCGTAGGGCAGGACCAATAGTTACAGAGAGAGGGTTACAAAATACCCCAGGATTGAGCTGAAGGTTACAGTAGGGACAAGATTTGCCATAAATACCGTTGGCCAGTTCCAATAGTTACAAATATCCAGGTAGCGATCGTTTTGTAACCATTGGGCTAATTTCTCAAAAGCCTTATTTTTCAGATCATTCAGCGATTCGCTTCTCCCGTTACAAACCCAACTCCTTTCAAAGGTTACAAGGAAATACCCCAGGGTTGCTTAGAAAATACCCCCGGTCTGTCCCAAAAACACCCTCTGCTAATTCCAAAAGTTACAGGAAAAATCTTGAAACGCCTATCCAGTAAGCGTTTTAGATTTTGGTTACACATCTGATCATTCTAATGATCTTGATCCAGCAACCGCTCTGGCTGCCTTCCAGAGCGGTTGCTATTGTTAGAGCAACAAAAAACACCGCGCCGTCGGTACCAGTTTGTTCTTAGGCTCATCAATCTCAAGACTTCGTTGCAGCGACAGTTAAATCCATGTCCCCCGGTACTACAACTCAGCTCACTCAACAGCTTTATCGCCTGATCCTTCATGAGCATCAGCAGCTTTATGCAGTCTGGCAAAGCACTGACGTATTGCAATCACAGTATGACAAGGTGCTGACCCTTGATGTTGTAGAAGCCCATCTTCAGGGCAGACAAACTGTGTCAGTGCGATTATTGCAACCGGGCACTAACACTGCTAAAGCGGGTTGTATTGATTTTGATGCTCCTAAAGATGGCTCTGATACTGAAGCACTTCAGGCAGTTTTAGCTCAAGCACAAAAGGTGCAGCAAGTTGCTACCGATCGCGGTTTATCAACATACCTAGAATTTAGCGGTCGTCGGGGCTTTCATCTTTGGTTATTCGCTGATACCTCTCTACCTGGCGCAACATGGATTAAGGCATTACAAAACCTCTGCTACTTATCAGGTTACAAACCCAAAGAAATTTATCCGGCAACCGCGACGATCGCAAATGACGGCAAGGCTTCTGGACGACCAATTCGTTTACCCTGTGGCATTCATCAAATGAGTGGTAGGCGCAATGGATTCTTGCTTGAAGTAGTGGAGTGGGCAGAAGGTTTTCCTGTTGTGCCAGAGAACCAAGTGGCGCTGATGACAGAATTTCAACAGGTCAATGCAGGTGCGATCGCTCGATTGGCAGAGGAAAAGTTACAGGATACAGACAAGATAAAGGTAGCTCCAGACTTCCATGCAAAACCCAGGATCCAGAATCTAAAAACAGACTTTTCTATCCTGTCGCCTAGTGAGCATCCTGTCTGTATTCACTATCTGATAACCAATGGTGCTCCAACCGACCAAGACTACAATGCTGTCAACCTCACTCTCTCTCGCTATGCCATCACTAGAGGATTCGATCGCACCCAAATAGAATCCTTAGCGGAAAGAATGGCTCAGGCATCAGATCACCACCCTACTAGCAAACTTACCGTTGATGCCAAGCTACGAAACTTTCAGAGTGCCTACGCTTCGGCTCGACGCAATCCTCAAGATTACCAATGGAGTTGCAGTTATGTTCGAGCTAGTCAGGAACTGGTAAGTTGTGGGGGCTGTACGGGCTATGCTTGTCCCTTCTGGCAGTGGGAAAAACCTGATGGTGACAATGAAGCAGCAAGACGCGCAGAACGAGAATTATTAGCATACATCCTCTGCCATCCAGAAGCGGGGATGCAGGAAGCGTTGGGGATTGACCTGCCTGCTGAGGGATTCGTTGCAAACTGCCCATCTGTAGCAGATGAAAAAACTCCTTTATACTTGCATCAATTAATTTGGGAAGCCCTCGTAACGCTTGAAACCGCAGGGAGAGAACTGATTCCTAGCTTGATTCTGGCTCAATTGGAACAGGTTTTAGATGGGAAATCAGCTTCGCCGACCAGTGTTATCAACCAGGCAGCCACGTATTTGGATGAATTGCTGCAAATGCCGCCTTGTAGTTGGGACACGTTTGTTGAGCATTTGACAAAGGTAAGAGATACGGGGCTGCGTTTACTGGCAAAAGAAAAGGCAACTACGGCGACTGAGTTGTTGGGCGATCGCCTTCAACCCGTCACCGAAACCCTGGAAACCCTGATCAATGAGTCTCAGAATCTCCAGCGTCGCAGTGCCTCTCAAACGCTGCCAATGGTGGCATATAGCCAGGATTTGATCCATGACCTGTTTGGACAACCACAGACTGCAATTCCGACACCTGCCCACTGGCTCAACCATGCTCTCAATGGTGGGCTGCATCCCGGCAGGCTCTATGTGATTGGTGCACCCCCTGGCTCAGGCAAGACAACGTGGTGTGCTTGGTGTGCGGATGAGGCAGCCAAAGCCCGAACGCCGGTGCTGTATGTCTCCTTTGAAATGGGCAAACAGCAGCTCTGGGTCAGTGCTTTGTCCAGGCTTGCTGGACTGAATTCAGGACTGATTGAGTCTAAACAATGGGATGAGCCAGGCTATTCCAATGCTCAGTGGTTGAAGCAGCAGGTTGCTCAGGCGATTCGTGCTTACGACCAGCAGATTGCAGAACATCTAACCATTCTCGAAGCTGGACCAGAAGTGACAGTAGCTCACCTTAAAGGTGTGATTGCTCAGGTTAGACGCACGGCTAATTTGAATAAGAATGCACCAGTGCTGGTGGTCGTTGATTACCTGCAACTGATGTGCTGTGGAGATGAAAAGTTGGATTCTGGTGCCAATGAGGTTTTGCGGGTTTCTAGAGTGGCAACCGGGCTGAAACAACTGGCACGGGATACGAATACGGCTGTCGTTGCAATTAGTGACATTAATAAAGCGGCTTATCAAGAGGCACTCCGCACTGGAATGTTGGACATGAGTGCGTTGCGAGATTCGTTCAAGATTGCTCATGCGGCGGATTGCATCATGCTGTTGCAAACCGGTAAGGCACAGCGTGGTAATGACCAGCCTAGAGATCAGGTTGATTTATTGGAAGAACGCTATGCAGGTAATCATTTGAAGCTTCGACAACTTCAGGATGTTCGGACTCGCTTTCCTTTGAATGAAAGAGCAAAAGCCACTTATGCACGTCTTAGTCTGCTCAAGAATCGAGGTGGTATGACCGCAGAACCCATGTTTGTTTATGAAAAGGCATATCACCGCTTTGTTCCGGTTGATCTTGATTTAGGAGGGGACAATGAATTTGAAGACCTCTAGCTCCTCCACGTCAGCATCGGAAGTTGACCTGAACTCTTCAGATTCCATCTACGATGACCTGATGGATTGGGCAAAGGAACGCAAGCAGCAGTTCTTAAGAAATCGTGCGAAAGGTAGTCCTATAAGCTCAAGCTCAAATAATCCAGAATTACCCATCAAAACAGAGACAGAAGCCTGGATTGAAACCTGGTACACTCCCCCGTCTCTGCCTTCGAGAAATGCTAGACAGCGAGCCGTTCCTTCCAAGGCTCTTTGTCAAGAAGCGACAGATATAGAAGATGGGGAAGTGAAGAAAGTTCAAGAAGAGAGTCAGTCTGAACTTCAAGCTCTAGAGCCTAAACCCTCTCCCTCGCCTCAGTCTGCTGTTGTACTAACTCAACATCCCTCAACGTTTGAGGTTGGTCATAAAGTTGTTCTTCGTCCAGATGCTAATCGTATTCCTGATGGTATTCCGCTAAATGCTGTAATGGTCATTCAGGAGATGTATGTCAATGTTTATCGACAGCATCAAAATATCTGGTGTATTTGGTGTAGTAGTGATGCTTTTTCTGGTCTAAAGTCGATTGATTCTGATTGCTTAGTGCCATTGATAGAAAAGGTCTCTAACTCTGATGTAGAAAGCATACCGGTAATGGAATCGGAAGAATTTCATGCTGGGATAATAGACTATGTCTCATCTAATGCGGTTGTCAGCTACGAGTTTGTTGAAGACGGACAGCGGCTTGCAGAGATACTCAAACCTTTGCAAACCTGCCCAGTAATCGCAGTTGACACAGAGACGACTGGGCTTGACCCACTGAAAGACAAAATTCGTTTAATCCAGATTGCGGCTGAAAATAATCCAGTTATTATTGTTGATCTCTTCAAGATTTCAAGGGAAACGCTTGCTCCTCTAGCTGAACTGTTTCAGGGAGCACCGATTAAAGTTTTGCAGAATGCCAAATTTGACCTGAAATTTTTGCAACAGGCAGGACTTCCCATTGCTGGCAAACTGTTTGATACGATGGTCGCTGCACAGTTGTTAGATGCAGGGGTGAGATCGCACGGCTACAACTTGGCGGAACTGGTCAAGGTTTATCTGGGAGAAGACTTATCCAAGGAACAGCAGCGAAGTGACTGGAGTAATCCCAGTCTTTCGTCAGAACAGCTAGAGTATGCAGCGCGGGATGCTGCAATTTTACTTCGGTTGCGTGAGGTTATGAAACCCAAGCTAAAAAATGCTCGCTTGGTCGAAACTGCCAAGCTGGAATTTGACTGTTTGTGGGCGATCGCCCAAATGGAACTCAACGGGATGTTGCTCGATCTCTCTCGATGGGACGACCTGCGACAAGAACTCGAACGAAGCAGGGATCAGTTAGCAGATACCTTGAGAAAGCAGCTCCAACCAGCTTTGCTCAGTACTCAACTTGATATTTTGGGAAATCAAACCTCTCTCAATTTAGACAGTCAGCACCAGGTATTAGAGGCACTACAGCAAATGGGTGTGCCAGTGAAAAATACCAGCAAGCTCTCTTTAATTCCCCTGGCAGAAGAGCATCCATCGGTTAGAGGGTTGCTAGACTACCGCAAGGCAGCCAAATCAGTCCAGGCGTTTGCCAGTAGCCTACCCAAGCATGTTCACTCCATTACCGGACGAATTCACCCCGATTATCAGCAAATGGGGGCTGCTACTGGGCGCATGTCTTGTCGAAACCCCAATCTACAACAGATCCCCAGAGACAAAATTTTTCGCAGTTGTTTCATTCCGGCTCCAGGATATTGTTTGGTGGTAGCCGACTACTCTCAGATTGAGTTGCGGGTAGCCGCAGAACTCAGTGGCGATCGCCGCATGATTGAGGCATACCAGAATGATGAAGACCTGCACCAGCTAACCGCTGCCTTGATTGCTGATAAATCCTTGGATCAAGTTGAGAAATCGGAGCGGCAGGCAGCTAAAGCCGTCAATTTTGGGCTGATTTATGCGATGGGTGCTAAAGGTTTGGCTGAGTACGCCTACAACAATTATGGAGTACAGATGAGCCTGAAGCAGGCAGAAACGTTTCGGAAACGATATTTTGAGGCATATCAAGGAATTGCCCGATGGCATGGGGCGATCAAGCGCAGACTGCCGAGGGAGATGCGGACAATGGGCGATCGCCTCCGGCGCTGGCAAGATGAGCCGAAGTTAACAGAGCTTCTGAACACCCCAGTTCAGGGCACTGCCGCAGATATTACCAAAGCTGCATTGGCAAAACTTCCCGCAGCTTTGAGAGAAACGGGAGCCAAGTTAATTGCCACTGTGCATGATGAAATTCTGCTGGAAGTCCCAGTGAGTGTAGCGGAACGGGGTGCACAGATTCTTCAGCAAGTGATGGAGCAGTCGGGACAGCAATATCTGAGGAGGGTGCCAATTAAAGCAGAGGTAGCGATCGTCAGCAGTTGGGCTGAGAAATAATATTTTGGGAGTAGTTACTCAAAAATTATTTGTCTACAACTACAAAGATTCGTCGGGCTCGTAAGAGCGCCAGTCAAAGCGATGAGACTGACTACCACTATCTAACTTATCGATTGCCCCTGGATCACTGTTCAAAAACTCATCCAAATCTTCGTACTGGCTGGGATAGCGAGAACCAGAAGTAGTGGTTTTTGGTTCATCTGGTAGTACCAGACTTTCTCCAGGCTTCAGATGAGCAAAGCGCGGGTAGCATTCATCTTGCGTCTTGCCGTCCGGTGTCAGGAGTTCTTCGCTTTCATCATCGGGTTCCCGATCGTATTCCTGAACCAGCAAACCGTTTTCTAGACGCTTAATGTGCCACGGCATAATTTAGTCTCCTTGCCTACTCAATCAGAAATAGCCACATGGCTGATTTTGTCAATTTTGTTGTGCGTGAAAGTTAGAAAACAGTCTAACGCTTTTAGACAAGGGAACAGTACGTACACCCCACATACCGTAGGTAATGGATCTGACCACACGGGTCATTGCAGGTTCCGGTCTCAGCATCCCGATTTTTGATGGGGCGCACAATAACGGGAAAGGACGGTATTTATCTGAGCCGGAGATTATTAAGAACTCCTTGCTGGAGCAGATGTTTGAACCAGAGGAGTTGCAATCTTTGCTGCTGGTGAAAATTGATCATCGCAATCCAGACGCAAATCATCTACGCAGACGCGAATTTGCAGATGGCACTCGACGGCGACTGGCGTTTAGTTCTGGCAACAGTTACTACTTTGCAGATGACGACTTGCGTAAGAAGATCCGGCGATTGTTCGCAACAGAGCCGGATGCTGCCTGTCGGTATGGTTCTCTGCTGGTGAGTAACTGCTACAAGGGGTCTGATACGTTAGAGAACCTGCGGGTCAAAATAGTGGATTTCAGTGATCCGCAGTATGCTCGCTATAAGACCGGAGATTGCCACGGTAAGATTTCGCCCCAGCTTGCTCGTCACTTAGGGGGTGAGCAGAACTGCCCGTTTCAGTTCCGGCTTGCCTGGAGGCGGCAGTGGGCGGAAGGAAGTGAAGAAAGCGGTCCCCGTGCTAGCTTCCTATCCAAGGGAACGCTGCTGCCTGATGCTCAACTCACTGATGCAGAGGGTTATGACATCGTTATGGATCGATCGTCGATCAAGGGCATTAAAAAGGCGCGATTGGATGAGTTGATTCCTTGTGGAGATTATGAGTTTCCGCAAGTTGCAATGGGCAACCGGGGCAATGCCAGAGCCACCAGTTACGACAATAGCTGGCAGTTTACCATCTGGTATTCTGAGGACGCTGTGCGGCAGGATTTGAAGCAGCCAACAGAGGAAAAAGCTAAGGTCTTGGCAGATTTACAACGGAATCCTTTGGCACTGGCGCGGTACATTGTGCAAGAGTACGACAAAGAACAGCAACGGCGACAGGAGCGATCGGAAGAAGAATTTGGGGATGTGGATGGCAATGCCAACAGCCAAGTGCAAGAATCCCGCTGGATCTCTCTGCTTCGCAATGACAAGTATGGACAGTTGGTTGAAACACCCAAGTTTCGGAAATTTGCAACAGATTATGTAGCGGGCAGATGGCGAGATCTAGCGATTAAGAGCGGCTACACCCACAGTTCAGGTATGGCAATGCCATCGAATAATCTACCGCGCGGTACGGTTTGTGTGCCTCATTTACCAGAAGGGGATGTAATTCTGACCCGATATCCGATCGTCAACTCAGACAATATCCGCCTCTATCAAAACGTTCACGATCCAGAATTAAAGAAAACTCGCAATGTCATCTGGATCAATCCCAGAGATGCAGAGGAATATCACCAGGCAGACTTTGATGGCGATCAACTGATGGTTAGCCCTGCCAGCAAGTTACCCAATATCGCCAAAGAAACGCTGCGGGCTGGTGAACCAGGGCGATTTGAGACGGTGAAGCAACGCCCCAAGTTAGCCTATACCGAAGTTCTAAATGATGATGGCGGTTTGAAATACCGGAACCTGGCTCAGATTGCGGCGGCAGTGAATCAGAATAAGGTGGGATTGGTGGCAACTAATATTGGACGGGTGCAATCGTCAATGCCGGGGGAAGGGGAGAATGTTGAGCGGTTTGAGCGCCGCCAACGAAAGTTGCTCAACCGTTTGTTTCAAGCACTTCAGGTAGAGGTTGATTCGCCCAAGAGTGCAGAGCGGCTGGAGGATATCAAGGAGATTGAAGGAGAAAACCTACTTTCAGATGCGAAGCGGTGGTCTGAGACGCATCCTAGCCACTTTTTTGACTTTAAGAAGGACGATCGCCTCTATCGCAGTTTTGCCATGCCTGCGGATGCTCCCGGTTCGATCAATGTTCTTGCTAGAGAAGTGGTCAATCCCTTGTGGGAACCGACTCGGATTCGCAGCCGCGATCGCCATGAGTTCCGCTATCTGTTCCCTAAAAATGAATTATCTGTGGATGCGTTGGAGTGGGCAGAGGAGCTGAAGACTCGCTTCCAGCAAGCCAGAGATGAGATTCAGGAAAGAGTTGGGGAAGACCGGGATGCCTTTAATGAAGAGCTGGGCAAACTCTACGATAGCTACCGGGCTGAAATTAATGAGTTGTTTCCGACCCCAAAAGAACGGTTTGAGGGGGCAGCCGCACTCTGGTATACCCAGCACACGCGCCCAGAAATGGATCGGCACCGCCGTGACTGCCTGACGCTGGCAGAGCAAATGGATATTACCTTTACCCTCCAGCATGGGTATGAATTGCCCAGTGAAGCGCTACCCAGAGATGCCTATGTGTTGAGTGTACCGTTTGGGTCGGATGCAATTCGGTGGAAGGAAACTCTGGAGCAAAAGGGCATTCAATTTGATGCGATCATTCATCCTCAGCTACCGATGATTGAATTTGCACTCAAAGATATTCCCTCGCGATTGGTTGAGAAACTAGAGGCTAAGTTTGGCAAGAACGTTAATGATCTGGATGCACTTCACGTACCTGATGATTTGCGGATTATTCCTCCCGCTGATCATACTTGGGCGGCATCTCGGCAGGATTCAGGCGTGGGGGCGCTGGCATACAACCTGTTGACTGAGGAAGTCTGTCAGCAGCTTCAGGCATTTCAGTTTGATGAAATCAAGATCTTAGGCATTCGCCACAATGACTTTGCTGGGGAGAATTTTGCCAGTAAGCAATGGCGCAATCAAGCGGTGAGTTTACAGGTAGGTGCATTTGAACTGCCGGAATCTCATCCTGAGTACTACCGCTATAACGGAACTCCGATCGTGCAGATTGATGACAAGAACTTGGGCACCTTCTCACCAGATATGCCCAAGTTACCCATTGGGAGTTCCTTTGAAGCCAAGCTACGTCCTGAAGGTTCCAGCGTAGTGCTGAAGTTGTATCCTGACTCAATTCAACTCCCTGAGCCAGTCCTCCCTGGTTCAGAACCTATCCAAAGCTCTGAACTAGATAGAAATCAGTGGCGTAGGGAAATGTTTGAAGGCTTAGTGACAGCCGTTGGTGCAACCTATGAACAGCAGCGGTCAGATGGATCTGAAATTGCGCAGTTTAAGGTGGGTGATAAATGGACTGCTTATGTTCAACCAACAGGCGACTTCACTATTCGGAATGAAGCAAGGCGAACGATTTGTCGGGGAAATTTGAATACAGGTGAGGAAATAGTTCCATTAGCCGAGGATTATGCGAGTGAACTGGAGGGTATGTTGGCAAAGAGAGAGCGATCGCAAGCCCTTATTGAGCAACGAGTTATTAAATCAAATACTAACTATAGTAGTGTCGAGCTAGCTTAGTAATTTTAAACTTATTTATTGTTCACCTGGTTAGTAGTTGTTCTAGGTGAATCAGAGCAGCATTTATAGAGTTAAAAACTTGAATCCATCTAAAAGCCCAATTAAAGTCTGATTGGGTTTCTGCAATTTGCTTCATCTGTTTAGAGAAATCTGATTTATGGTTATCTTTTATTTTAAAGGTCTCAAGAGTTCCCGAAGCATCTACCGAGAAATCATTGTCAAACCAAGAAGAGTGCTGATTCTTTAAATTAATTATCCAATCATCAGGAAAAAGACCTTCGATAGCAAATCTATCTCTTATAGAAACATAATGGATATTTGGTTGGAAAGGAATTTGTTTTTGACCAAAGTAGTTTTGTAGATCCCTTCTTTCTCTAACCCCAGCATCATCTCCGTCAAAGATAGACACAGTAACTCTTTCCTTACTCATAAATTCATATGTGGCACGTAAGAAACCAGACAGATGTTTTACTCCACCAAAATCTAAAATTGCAGTTTCAATTGATCTTAGATGAGACCAGCTTGTATCTTGTCCATTGATATTGGTTGGTAGTAACTGTAAAATCCATTCAAAATAGCTTTTGTCTGACGGTCCTTCAACAAATATATTGTATTTGGCTAAATTGTAGTAGTCACTAAATTTAATACCTAGGGATTCTCTTAATTTTCTAGTTGCATCCAGATGAGATTTAAATGTACTAACTTTTGTATGTCCATTAACTAAATCAATACCTGCTATCATATTAGGATCTTGAGGTACGAAACGTAAGGAGTGAGTTGTGAGCACAACAAGTGATTCTTCCCGAAGTTTCTTAAGAATTAGATCGCAGTTTTCCGAAAGCTCAGGGTGCAGATACGATTCTGGTTCTTCCAATAGCCAAATTACTTTTTTACCACGTGATATTTCTTCTTTAGTCACCCATAAAAATGAAGCCATTAAAGCTGTCGATTGAATTCCCATTCCTTTTCGGAAGATTGATGTTTCTGTAGGATCTAAAAGTCTGAAATCGAATCCACTGATAAAGTCCTCAAGAGAATTGTTAGGTATTCCGAATGAT
Organism: Calyptranema fuscum S582; assembly: GCF_055793305.1. Taxonomy (NCBI): domain Bacteria; kingdom Bacillati; phylum Cyanobacteriota; class Cyanophyceae; order Oculatellales; family Oculatellaceae; genus Calyptranema; species Calyptranema fuscum. The sequence continues at coordinate 45,794 of NZ_JBSLYH010000019.1, read as the reverse complement.
GCCTTTATATTAGATAAACCAGAATAATTGAGTACTTGATTTAGATGATCAGCAGTTGTTTGTAGAACATCTTTAATATCTTGTATGTGAACCAATATTTTATTTGCAGTAACGCTTTTAAGGAAAGGTACAAGTAAATCAGTATAAAGATCTCTAACACTTTTCTCAGATGGAATATAGTGACATGAAAAACTTGAAAGAAGATCAGAAACTAATTGACGTTGCTTGTTAGAATACTGAACTTGCTTAGTTCCTGTCTTAGGTTTCTTTGCGTTTGGAAAGAATTGATACGTCGGATTAGAGTTAGAGCTAAACTGAAGGTTTAGTGATATTGATATTTCATTGTTTCGGCTTGTTCCCAACAAATTATGTAGTTCATCAATGCCGTCATATATCGATTTATCATTACCGTTAGGATCGCCACTAAAGGTAGCTAAAAGACTTGTTCTGGATCTATTGTCATTGAAAGTTAGATCCAGGTTCCTATCATACCCTAGCTGATTTTCATGACCTGTAAATAATAATTGAACAGCTTTAAGAATATTAGTTTTACCACTATTGTTTGGACCAACAACTGCTAGTCCCTTCGCTAAATCTAAAGACTGTTCAGCACTTATAGTTCTGTAAGATTTAATTCTTATACTAGTTAGATCCATATTCAGATGATTAATGATGAAAGACTGAGATTTACCTTAAGCTCGTAAGATATTTAGGCTCGTTTAAGGTAGCTGTCCGTAGTTATACATCACTGCTACCACCACAATATACTCCTCAGAAATCGGTAGATAAAGAACATACCAGTTCCGGAACTTGATGAAGCAGAGGTCAGAGTAGCGTGGATCAGAGCAACGCATTCCCTGTCCGATGTACGTCATGCTTCGCAAGAAGTCTCTTAAGGGTTTGCGGAACTGTGTTGGCACACCTCCCTTCTCGTTCTTGATGTCATCTAGAGCAGCTCGTTGAAACGTGACTTTCATTTAGTCGTCAAACACCTCAGCCTCTTCTTCAGGAGTTGCCCACTCTCCTTGTTGGGCAGCCGCGATCGCCTCATCCAATCGTTGCAACCCCCCATGCTGCTGTTCATAGCTGGTTAGCACGATTTGGCTGACCTTAACCCGCAGTTCATTCCAGGCTGAGATCAGTGCCTCATAATGCTCTGGGTTGACTAGATAGGCAATAGTTTCCCCATTCCGAGTAATGAGAACATCCGCGTCTTTCGCCAAATCAGCGATTTTGGCAGTATTTTTCAACTCCGTCACCTGAGCATGGCGCATCGGGAACGTAGGATCTTTGATTACGCTGTTGTTCATAGCTTGAGCAAACCGAAAGGATATAATTCTGGGATTATTATAACCTAGCCAACTGGATACTGGACAAATCGCCATTTGGCATAGGTAGCTTGAGCGATCGCCTTGTTAGGGTGACAACTACAGCAACCTTAACTTGTGTTTCAGGGCTGCCTATGGCTACCAAAACACCTACCCGACCCAAGCAGCAGCAGAGTACCCAGAAGCGATCCTGGCAAAACCTGACCGATCGCCGCAAACTCCGCCATCTTGAAAACACCCTGGATAAAGCGATCACCAACGCCCTCCAAGAGGGAGGCATTGAGTCGCACGAAGACTTCAAGGCTTATGTGGAGTCATTCAGTGAGCGATCGGGCAAGGCTCCCATCACGGTTGAGCTTTGTGAGGGTGGTGGCAATGATGATGAAATTCGAGGATACCGCTTCTATCTCAGCAGTGACCCCAGCCAGAGAACCAGCGGCAAGTATCTGATCAAAAACTTAGAAGGCGTTACAGACAAGGATGAAAACTACTTTACGCCCTCCAACATTGCTGAGATGTTTGGGTTTGAAGAGGCAGAACTTGATGATCTGGATACTGACCTGGACGATGCGCTTGATCTCGATGACGACTTTGATGAAGAGCCAGATGAGGATTTAGAGACGCTACTAGATGCCGATTTAGATGATGAGTTAGATGAGTTAGGGGATGAGGAGCTTGCTTCGCCTCCGACAGCTAAACATCAAGCTAAAACGTCACCGACAGCTCAGAGCAGAACTCAATCCAAGGCGCAAGCTCAAGGCAAAGCAGGTAAATCTAATCATCGGGACTTCCGTTACCGCGACCCAATGGAGGAAGCGTCGCGGCTCAGTGCTTCGGCTGCTGTCAATGGACGCGAAACGAATGGAGTGAATGTTGCAGGGCTGGCAGGACAACTGGCAACCTTGGGCATTGTGGTTGGGCAGGGAGTGTTAGAAAACCTGGCAGCTCAGGACGACGAGGAACGGATTGAACGAATTGTCCAAGAACTTCAGCGGCAGAATGAGCAGGTAGAAAACCTGACCAACCGTTTACAAGAAGCAGCAACCGGACGTGCAACGGTAACGCCGACAGAGGAGCCAGAACAAATTGCGGTTGAGAATCCTTTAGCAACTGCGGCTGAGACAGTTGGAAGTAAGGTAGACAGGCTAGGTGTAAAACTAGATTCCACCTACAAATCTCAACCGCTAGAGCTGGACCGGGAAGCCAGCATTAGCGAACAGCTTGACCAGATTGAGTCATACCTGAAAGGTCTTTCCAAACGACTTGATCGTTTAGAAATTGCGGTAAGTCGTTTAGAGAAGCAAGTTGCAGAACAAACCAGTTCTTCAATGGTTGAGCCGGAGGTACATACAGAAGAAAGTCAAGCTGCGGCACCTGAACAACTGATCGCAGAGTCCAAAGTGCTGGAACAACTTATGGCGCGACGAGCTGATCCTCAGCAAGTTTCTTGTGCAGAATCTTTGGTGGGCTTTGCCAGAGTTGCTAATGAACTCTCGGATAACGCTGATCAAGAAGGAATTGCGATTTCCAGTAACAAAACTCTTCGGATGAAAGAGCAAGGGGAGCAGGTGGCGATCGCCCTGAACAACAACCAGGGCAATACCCTTTTTGCAGGCAATCGTAATGATGGGCAGTGGGCGATCGCAGAAGATCACCTCAATTCTGAGGAGAAAGCTGCCATTGCTAAACTTCCTCAGTCCAAGCAGGAATACGCCACAAAAGCCAGCGCTCAAGCACTGATTGCAACCTTTCAAGAAAAGCTACCAGAGCGATTTAACGGTGAGGCTGAACCTGTTTTTACCTGGACAGATCAGGGCAAAGCCAAATACGAATTTGAAGTTGTGACCTTACCAAATGGAACACAGTTGCTTCAAGGATTCGACCCGAACCATAAGGATGAACAGGTGTTTGATGCCATGTTAGTGCCTGGTCAATCCCCTGACATTCTACATTGCAGTATTCCAGTACGAGAGATGGAATCAGCCATAGCTGATCAGTCAGATGAACGAATAGATGATAAGCACTCAAATCGCCATTCTAGTAAAGGCTCTGCCAAACCTAATCGTGAAGAGTTGCAAGTTTAAGACCGATTGTATCAGCCCTAATGAGGAATATATGATGTACAACACTAAAACTCAGGTTATTGAGTCTCATTCAACTCAAATACGTCATCATCCAATCAAACAACTTAAGCGTTTTAAAGTTACCAAAACAGATCTGCTGTTCATTGGATTTTGTGTTGTAGTCGCTGTTTATTTACTGCTTAAAGATCCGTTATTGGTCACCGTTTTAGGTTGTGCCAGTGTAGTTTTCATCGGTTTGTGGCACTTAATTCATGCAGTACCCATCTTAGAGAAATATTTGGGTGCAAAGATCCGTTTCTGGCATATTGCATCACTCATTATCACCATTACTGTCTTACTCAATACTCTGATTGCTCCTGCCCATGCCATTTTCTTAAGTGGGCTAGAACAATTCTTTGTCAATCTAGCGCAGCAAACGTCTCAGGCTGGAGGCGCGACCAATACATTAGATGCCAATGTTGTTGGGTTAATTTTCAATCTGATTCGGGGTGTATTTCTGCTACTCGTTGCTGCGGCTGCCCTGTTTGCTTATAACCAGGCACAGCAGGGAAACGACTGGAGACCAATTGTTACTCAGGTGGGACTCGCGTTTGCGATCGTGATTGCGATTGATGTGGTCACGTTCATCTTTGTAGGAAATGGCACGGGAACTGCTGGTGGTTAATTTGGCAAAGTGAATCGGAATAGCTATGGAACGGGATTTCAATCGAGAATTTATTAAAGTCAATCAAATTTTAGGTAAGCAGGCGAGTATTGGTCCGATTCCGGCGGATCAACTGGGTCCCTGGGTTGCCATTGTTGTTCTTTGCTATGTCATCACAAATGGGTTCTTTAGTTTGGGTCTTGGTTGGTTTTTTGGAACCTCGTTCTGGTTGATTGTAAGCTGGTGGATTTTGACTGGAAATCAACCCCATCAATTTCTCGATCGCTGGCGGAATCCACCAGGAACTGAATGGTGTAACGGCAACAATATCTATATTTCGCCTATCCCAGAACAACGACACGCTTGGATTCGCAAACGTTATGGTGATGCAAAGGTCAATATTCGATTGAAACCAGTGCAGGTGCCAAATCAGTATGGAGGCAAAAGCATATTTATGCCATTCCAAAACGAACTTAATATCTGCTGTATTGCAGAAATCAAAAAAGACGATCGTGAAGTTGCAGCGCTGTTGCTGGAGAAGGGCAAATCTCAGTACCAGCTTATATTTGGATTTCACATTGCTGGGCTACACGATGTGTTGTACGACAGTGAGGTGGCTGCGTTTGCTCATGCAATTGAAGAAGGAATGAAAGAGTTACCAGTTGGGGAACGAATTACCTTTTGCACAGGCTGTTATGGCGATGATGACGAACGGCAGAGTGAGTTGTCTACTCTGGCAGATGATTGTCAATTAAAACCTGTGTCAGTACTAACTCGCAATGAGCAATTGCGGGTGCAACAACTTGCTCAGGGAGGAACCCGACAAACATGGCAACAACTTGCATTTTGCACCTGGACTAGTGACGACGAAGCCGGGACGCAGCACAAAGATTTGGTTGGGGGGTTAATTGAGAGATTAAGAAAAACAGGCTCCTGGGTCGTAGAGCAAATTACGGGAAATAAACGAATTTATCAAGAAGCATTTTTCAAAAAGCTTTTACTACAAGGATTTCAGCAGGGATTTATTCAATGGGAACTGTTACTGAATACAAAAGTAGGACTGGAGGTAACTCCCTGTAATGCAACGGATCTATGGCAGTGGCTCTGGAACCGATTTAATCAAGGTGTTGCTCCTCCGATTCCGCAGGTCATTTCCCTGAAGGAGACGGAAACAGGACTCGAATTAACTGAAGCCGTGACGACAGACAAACATCTGTGTACCTTGCTAATTGAGGGAACGCAGGGGCGTTCTGCCTGCCCAGAACATCGAGGTGATCATGACCGGGTTTACCTGACTGGAAAAGATAAAGTCTGTGGAGTGATGACCATGACTGATCCACCAATGGGCTGGACAAGTACCAGAGAACAGCTGAAGTGGGTCTGGAAAATTCTCTCTTCCAGCTATATACATGATACTGAAGCCTGGATTGAGATCAGTCGCAGCAATGACTTTTTTATTCAGGACAATCTTGCACGGCAAGCAAAGCAATCTAAGGCAGCTCGCACCGTTGCGATCACGAAGGGACAGGGGCGAGATGTAGGCGCTGAAATTAAGCAGGAAGAGTCCTTTGAAGCACAGCGTCGTATTTATGAGGGCACTAAAGCGTTACACTGTGCGCCCGTATTCCTGGTTTATCGTAATAGCGCCGAGGAATTAACTCACGCTTGCAATTTACTGGCAAACAGCTTTGAGACAGCGAAAGTGATTCGAGAGCGTCATATCGCCTGGGAAATCTGGCTGCAAGCGTTACCCATTACCTGTAAGCGCCTGTTGCATGGCAGCAACTTGAATGAGCGCCGATTGACTCTCGATACGCATACGGTGGCAGGCATAATGCCCCTAACGATGCCGAAGGACATCGATTACAGAGGTGTGGAGTTTCTAACCGGACGCGGGGGTAAACCTGTTTACATTGATTTATTCCATCAGCAGATTGGACGTGCGTTGATTACGGGAACATCAGGTTCTGGCAAAAGTGTATTGGGCTGGCGGTTTGCCCTAGAAGCATTGGCAAACAATATTCCAGTTGTGGGAATGGATATTTCTTCTAGCGGGAATAGCACGTTCAAAACTGCGATCGAACTATTGGGCGATCAGGGTGCGTATTACGATATTTCCAGCGGCAGCAGTAATCTGCTAGAACCTCCTGATTTGCGACGCTTTGATAAGTTGGAGCGCGATCGCCGGATGGAATCTTGGAAGGATTTTATTCGCCGAGCATTAAGCGCGATCGCAATGGGGAAAATCCATAATCCTCATTTAGCACAACGGGTAGATGCCTTGCTAATCAGAGCATTGGATGTATTTCTGCGTGACCCAGAAATCATCACTCGTTACAACCGAGCCTTTGAAATGGGTTGGCGATCGCCTGAATGGCAGCAGATCCCAACTCTACCTGATTTCATCAAGTTCTGTACCCGTGAACGCTTGAACCTCCGGTCATTTGAAGACTTAGATCGCCATGCACTCAATCAGATTCAGAGCCAGGTGGGCGCGTTATTGGCTTCACGACTAGGGAAAGCGATCGCGCGTCCCAGTACCTTTTCACCTGAACCTGCGATCAAATTCTTTGCGCTCAGTGGTTTGACCAACGAACAGGATGCTTACCTGATGGCAATCAATGCTAATGCTGCCTGTATCCGTAATGCGCTTTCTCATCCACGCAGTTTGTTCATTGGAGATGAGCTTTCGGTATTGCTTCGCAGAGATGGGTTTGCTCAAATCGTTGGAGAAACCTGTGCGACAGGACGGAAAGACGGTATTGCAGTTCTGTTGCTTTCTCAAGATCCAGACACTATTTGTGAATGTTCAGCAGGCTCGCAAATTATGCAGAACATTAATTACCGAATTACCGGACGCATTACCAGCAGCGGTATCAACTCCTTTCAACGGTATCTTGGCTATCCTGCCAACATCATTAGCCAGAATGCCACAGAATCATTTCTACCCCGTAGCAGTGATCTCTATTCATGCTGGCTGTTGGAACTGGGTGGTCGATTCTGGAGGACTCGGTTCTATCCTGGTGAATTGATGCTTGCCAGTGTTGCCAACAATCAGGATGAACGCGAAGCGCGAGACCGGGTTATGGCGCACTATCCATTCACATCCAAAGGGCGGCTGCTGGGGTTGAAAGCGTTTGCAGACGAATATATTCCAGCGTTACGGGAAGGCAAAGGATTCAGCCATATTGGGCAGGGTTTATCAGCAGCACCATCAAGGCAGTTGCAGCAACACGAAGACCATCCTAATGACATGGTTGAACATCATCAACGCTCACTCATTGCACGTTAAGGAGACATATTTATGCAACTTAAGTGGATATTAATTCGATTCATCACTCCATTCCTGGTCTTAGGTATTGGGGCTGTTAGTAATCCTGCACTTGCACGCACCCAAGACACAGGCAGTGATCCAGTTGAAGCGGCAATTCAAGACCAAGTGAATGGCAGCAATGTTTATGTTTCCAGTACGGAGAACCAGATTAATGATTTCCTGGGAGATGTTCAGAACTTTGTGCAGAATGATGTGCTGAGTCCTGTAAATAATTTAATTCAATCGACGCTGGGTGCAGTTCAGATTCCAGATCTGTCTCAACTTTGGAGCCAAATTATGCGAGGTTCAGCCAGCCGTGCTCCGGGGGCTGTTTTGTCCGAAACGCTAGAGAACAAAACCAATGGTCGCAGTTCCTATGGCATTCGAGAGGATCTGAGCAAATACGTCTCTAGAGCCACTGCTATAGGGGTAGCGGATCAATCTACCTTGAGCCAGGAAGCCCAAACCCAAATGACTCAAGTACGGCAGGCAACGCAGCAGAATACACAGGAAAGTGTGCGTTTAGGTGAAGAGTCTCAGGGGTTGGACGTGACTCAACGAATCATGCAAAACCTTTCTCAACAGACCGCCCTCAACAGTCAAGTTAATGAGCGGGTGTTGCAGGAGGCACAACAAGCGCGGGTTGATCGAGCGATCGGCAATACGTTATCAGCTCAAACAGCAAGTGAACTTTCTGCCATTACCACTGCCGATCGCCGCAGAACGATTTCCGCAGGCAATACAGCTAGCCAGCAAGGAGGATTGTTGATGATGCCAGGAGGAGTAACCCTCGGCTCTGATCAGTAGTTCAGTTTGAAACTGCGGCACTCCCTATGACGGTTTGATTTGATGGTTAATGCTCATGATGACCCTGATTGCTCAATCCTTTCCAACGACAGGTGGAGAATCTGACGCGCTGGATATTATCACCAGTTCACTGGAGTTGTCCCGTGCAACAGTTGAGTCTTGGAACACGGTCTGGTTGGTGACGCTAGACCCGCTTGCATCTGGACTCTGGATCGGGTTAATTCAGTTGGGTATTACCTTGGGAGCTGCCAGCATCTTGTTCATTGCAATGACTACAGGAAAGGAGATTATCGAGAAGCAGTCTTGGTCAGAGCTAGCCTCGATTTTCATCTGGCCCCTAGTGATTATGATTTTTTTAGGTGCGAATGGCAATATTCTAGCGGGCACGATCAAGTTTATCCGGGGTTTTTCCTATGCTCAAGTACAAAATGTATTGCAGCTTCAGGTCGGTGAACTGACCTTTCGGGATGCGATTTCCAATGTGACGATCACTGGGATAGCTAAACAACAGCTTGAAAGCCTCTACAGCGAATGCCAGGGTAAAGTTGGCACTGAACTGGTGGAGTGCTGGAACTCAAAGCAAGAGCAGGCACAAGCGATCGTGACTGAAGCCGAACGACAAGCGCGATCGCCCCTTGAGCCGTTACGTGCGTTTGGTGAGGCGTTATGGAATGCATCATTACCCGGTCAAATTAGTACAGCAGTGCGATTAACAACCGACCCTGGTAGTGTGTTTCGAGACACTGCTATTCCGATCATCCGATTCATTCTCTATGCCCTGCAATGGGGATTCGTCAATATTCTGGAAGCGGCACTACTGTTGACTGCATTATTTGCACCGATCGCCATTGGACTCTCACTCCTCCCTCTGCAAGGTCGTCCGATCTGGGCATGGCTTACCGGATTTATCACGTTGTTTGGAATTCAACTGGGTTACAACATTGTGGTCGGATTAACCGCCGTGGTGTTGGTTAAGTCGGGAGCAGAATTGGTGTCGGATGTAGCGTTTCTCTTTTTCCTCAGTATCTTTGCACCAGGGCTAGCAGTCCTAGTAGCGGGTGGTGGAGGCTTTGCACTTTATAACGGCATTTCATCCAACGTAAAAAGCCTGATTGATATTTTCAGTAATGCGATCGGCACAGTCACGAGTATCGCGTTGATACGACGAGGGTAGTTATGCAGATTAAACGGCTTCAAGCTCCACTTCTACCTGAGGCAAAGAATTTGCTGGCAGTGTGTTTCATCTGCCTGACTGCCTTTAACAGCTTGATTTTTGTTTTGACATTATTTACTGCTTTTCGAGTGAACCGAATTGCCGAAAGGAAGACAACCTTTGCTCAATTGGTGAATGGTGAAACGATTTATGTCTCAGAGCAGGAGCGGAACTGGCGCTACCCATCAGTAATCCAAAAAGTTGTGAGTGATTGGACGACGCTGACCTTTAATTGGGATGACAAACTCCCTGGCACGGATGAATCTGATCAGGGAATTCGCGTTGGCAATAACAAACGTATTCCGACGAATACCTGGTTTGCTTCTCTCCTCATGGAATCAGAGTTTGCAAAAGCGTCTCTACCCAAGATTGCTGAATTAGTTCCGCCTGCATTTTTTTCAGGGCAGATTCGTAGTACGACGATTATTTCCTACGTGTCAGAACCGCGAGAAATTCGACCCGGAGAATGGGAGGTGGATCTGGTAGCAACGCGAGTGCTGATCGACCGAACCACAGGTAGAGATGAGCGAATCCCCTTCAATCGCACATTTACCTTGCAAGCAGTGGAGGTGCCGCGATCGCCCCTTGGAGCTGACGCACCGTTGGTAGAACGCAAAATTTACGAGATGCGAGCTGCGGGATTGCAAATTACTCGAATCGTTGAATTTAACCCCCAGCAACAGCGGTAGTGCAGCGAGGATGATCATGACGAATGCGAATCAAAAATTTGAATCCCCTGAGTTTGATGGCGTGTCTGAGGCACATTCAAACCCTGCTCAGCATCTAAACGGGAATGGTAAACCCTCTACAACTCCCATTCTTAGTGAATTGCAGGAGGATGACGACCTGACCCCAGAAGAGGAACAGCAGCTAGCAGGGTTTAACCCCGCAACCCCGCAGCTAATTTCAGAGGAATATCGACTGAAGCAAGATCAGGAGGGAGCGGTAGAGCGTCCGTTGGCAGAACGTGCCAGTATTCGGCTAGGGTCTGTGGTGGCTGTGGTTGGGACAGTGATGGGAACTGGAGCGGTCTTGTGGTTTGGTTTTCTACAGCCGCGCCCACCAACTCGACAGGTTACGCAGTCACCTTCCCCAATACCCACAACGCCTCCAACGTTTGATGAGACAGCTGAGCTGAAAAGTCGTTTAGCATTTCAGGATCAGCAGCAACAACTCCAGCCTGAAGCCGTTGCTCAGCCTGAATCCTCTCCTCCACCAAGACCTGCTGCTTCGAGACCACCAGTTCCAGCACCTACTCCGGCGGCGGTGTCTCCTCCTGTAACAGTCTCTCGACCAGAGCCAGTAGTTGTGCGATCGCCTGTCGCAACACCCGAAAGGATTCAACCTGTTGAGAGAATTGATCCGTTCCAACGATGGGCACAACTGGCAAATGTTGGACAACTGCGAGTCAGTTCTGGTGCAGTGGAGCCTTCGAGGTCGGCTTCCAGTAATCTGCCCGATGCTCCGTCTAATCCAGTTTCACCAGCGGATCAACAGAATCCTGTTATTCCTGTAGTCTCGATCGGAACAGACTCATCCACAATGGCGACGGGTTTTGCGTTGGTTCCTAACTCCTCTAGGGCAGCTTCACCTACGGAATTACGATCTACGTCTAGTGCTGACCTAACTCCCGGTATGATTGGCATCCTGAACCGTACTCCGGTGAGTCAACTTGATCAGCGCACCGGCGGCTTAAGCGAAGTCGCACTCGGAACATCCACCAGGGCTAAGGTTATCCTGCCAATGATTTGGGATGAAGGCGGCGACAGTTCGACTGGTAGGACAGCGTCTCCCCCAGAAAATCGCTTCGCTGTGGAGTTAACTGAGGATATGAAAGCGACCAATGGAAGTGTGGCACTCCCGGCAGGTACAATTTTGGTTGTTCGCACCCATTCTGTAGGACGGGGCAATAATTTAGTGTCAGCGAGTGCGATCGCCATTGTGTATCGCGATCGTGCTGGTCAGATCCGCCAACAAACCTTACCTCCCGATAGCCTTCAGATTCGGGGACAAGACAATCAACCGCTGGTTGCCCAAAGGCTTAATGATGTGGGACCCGATATTGCCCGACAAGATCTGTTGATTGGGCTGCTCAGTAGTTTAGGTCGCGTTGGAGGCATCATCAATCAACCCCGCACTCAATCCAGTACGGTCTCCTCTGGAGGGGGCTTTAACCAGAGTGTGATTACGACCAGTGCTGAGCCTCAAATCTGGGCGGCTGTCTTAGAAGGGTTTTTTAATCCCATTGTTGAACGCATGTCTCAGCGATCCGACCAGAATATGCAAGAACTCCTGCAACGACCGAACGTGCAGTTTGTTTCTGAGGGAACCGAAGTTTCTGTGGTGGTCAATAGTTTTTTGAGGGTAAACCGATGAAACGATTTCCTGTTTTGACTTCTGTCAGTACATCGTTGCTAATTGTCTTAGCATCGCCTGTGTTACCCGCGCAGGCGCAAACTTCAGCCTATCAGGTCGTCGATCGCAACAGAGCGACCACCAGTGCTGTACAAGTTCAGGTGGCTCCCGGACGGGCAACTTCGATCAGTTTTAGCCAGACGGATGAGACGATCGCCTATATCCTGCTGGCAGATGCCTCGCGGGTGGTCTACAGCACTGATACTGAGCTAGAGACTGGGCGGGCAAAAACTATTTTCTTGAGGGTAATTGAACCTCTCCGCTTTCCGGGAGCGACCACTACGCCTGTAACCAACCTGATGGTACAAACGGTAGATGCTAGAGGACAGAATCGGCTCTACACGTTTGATATTGTTCACAGCAGCAATCCACGTTATGTCGGTGTTCAGATTTTGCCTGCGATCGCCCGCTCGCAACCAGCTTCTGTTGTTAGCAACCTCAACCTAACGCCCGACAACATTCAAACTGGGTTGAATATTGCTATCATGCGAGGCTACACAGCGATCGATGATCCTGTTGTTGCCAAAGTTCGACAGCTTCTAGAACTGATGTGGACTGAAAACATGACAGTTTCAGAGGCAGCCTATTCAGTTGGGATTCCATTAGCGGTGCTTGAAGAGTTAGAGCGGCTTTCCCAGACAAGACAGCTTTCTAGCTTTTTGTAAGTCTATGGTAAAAATTTGTAGTGCTCACAAAGCTTCTTCAATTTGCTTATTAGTTGATCTTGCACGCTTGCTGGAGATACAACTATACATTCTTCCCCATAACGTAGGATCTCCCGAATAAACCAGAAGGTATTTGATACACGCCTAGCCACGTAGCGAGCATCGCCTTTCACTTCATTGGTTATGTCATCTGGCTTGGGCTCATAAGCTTTTACTAACCTTCCCAATAGTTGTAATTGCACTTCAACATATTCAAGCTGATCTTGCCAATCTCCACTTGCAGGTAAGACATTGATAATTCTATCTAAGCGGAAGCAACGGTTATGGATGAGTTCAGGTAGATTCAAGCTACTCTCTGTTTCTTCGCACCAAGCCTCTAGATAGAATCGCTTCTCCCAAAAGCGAATTTCGCCATAGCGAACGGTGAATTCCATCTGTTTATTTTGGGAATCTTCATAGAACAGGTAAAAAGGCTGTTTAGCTTTAATTTGCTGATCAATGACCCTACGCCATGATTCAGTAGGATGACTAACTTGTTCCAGCAGAGCTTGGCGTAAAGGTGTCTCTAGGTTGCCATGTTTTAGTAGGAAAAGGGCTAAAGTTTGCGCATCGGCAATACGACCAGAGTCAACCAAGAGTTTTATAGCTTGTCTGATGGCTGTATTTTGATTTAAATCGAGTGTAAGTACACTTCCAATCTCAAGTTGACGTTGAGCAATCGCCACGACTAGCCCAGAAATACTAGGGTGATCGCCCCACATAATGCCTAAGCCAGCAGCTATTGCCTCCAGCTGTTCTTTAGTTCCAGGCGGGATAGAAAGTGTGATTGTCTCTTTTTTGCGAGCCATCTAGTTTTACACTTGCACTTTACAAAAATAATGTTATGATACGTGTAGATAGCGTTCTTGGGCAGAACGGTCTTGTATCAATTTGATTCTATCACTCTGTTAGTAAGGGGTTAGCGGGATATTTCTGGGAAAGCTATATCTATAATGTGTCAGTGAAAAATCCAAAATTTACAGGTTTGCAGAGGCATTTGCGCAAGGATGACCTTTTTCTTTGGCTTTAACTACTCAAGTCAGAGAGTCCAGAAACCGCAATCAACAATAAGTTCTATCCTGATTAACTCAAATTCAACTTCTAGCGAGTCAGTTAATGCACAAAGTTATTTTCTACCCAGTACAAAATGGCGACACAAGCCAGATTATTCTAGACAACGGTAAACGCATACTTTTTGACTTTCGTCACCTAAAATGTGGTGAGGATGAAGATGAACCAGCTATTGATCTCAAAACTCAACTAAAAGAAGAACTCTTAAAAGCAAAGCGTGACTACTTCGATGTTCTGGCTCTTACCCACGGAGATCTAGATCACATCTTGCATAGCACTGAATTTTTTGAGTTGAAACACGCTAATAAATACCAGGGCAACGGACGAGTTAAAGTTAATGAGCTGTGGGTTCCAGCTGCGATGTTGCTGGAATCATCTACTATTGATCAGCGGAGTGCAGAATTTGTCATTTGGCGGCGAGAAGCGCAGCATCGTCTCCGTGAAGGCAAAGGTATCCGTGTCTTCTCCAAGCCAGAAATGCTCAAAACTTGGCTTGAGAAGAATGGGTTGACCCTTGAATCACGGCGACACTTGATTACTGATGCTGGGCAAGTCGTTCCAAGCTTTTCTCTTACAAGCGATGGCGTTGAGTTTTTCTGTCATTCGCCATTTGTGAAGCATGTTGACGATGGTGACGACTTACGGAATGATGCGTCTCTAATCTTCCAAGTTCGCTTTGAAGTTATGGGCGTTCAAACCAACTATTTTGCTGTGGGCGATTCAACCTGTGATGTTCTTGAGGATATTGTACGTATTACGAAATGGCATGGCAACGAAGATCGATTGAAATGGAATTTGTATAACAATCCTCACCATTGCAGCCATCATGCACTCAATCCTGACAAAGGTGATAAAGAAACAGTTCCCTTACCCTTAGTGAAAGAACTTCTCCTGCATGGTCAACCAGGAGCATACATAGTGAGTTCAAGCAAGCCGATCCCTGATACTAAGGAAGCCTATCAACAGAAGCAACCACCCCATATTCAAGCTAGAAATTGCTATGAACGATATTTAAGACAGGTTAGTGGACGAAGATTTGTTGTCACTATGGAGGAGCCGAACGAACGAAAGCCACAGCCTTTGGAGTTTGATATCACCAGCGCAGGAGTCAGTTTGAATATGACTGGAAACTCTGGAGTTAACATTATTGTCTCTTCTCCAGCACCAAGGGCAGGTTAGATGGTAGATATACATACCAATTTTGGTGAGGTGATTTCTGAACTCACCGAAGATGCTTTAACCATACCAATCTCGCGTCGAGTTTTTAGAGCTTGTTCTACTCATAAATTTTTTGAACTTATCGAGCTAAGATGTTTTATTCACGACGGACAACGCACTGCGGAAATGCTCGTTGTTGATTGCACTAATGATGGTGTTCCTACCAGAAATGAAATTGGTATTCTCTATCAAGAGCGTATTGGATTAATCTTCAGTACTGAAGAAACTAAAATACCTGAGGTACGAGCGTTGCGAAAAGATTTCCCCGTGACCTTACACCAGAATCTTGTTAGAAGGGATGAACCTGCGTCATTATGCCTTTATTTTGAACCGTGGGAAGTAGTGCAACGTTCTTGGACTCCTCAAAGCCATCTTAATCGCGTATTATGGTGGCTTTCTGAAACCGCTAAAGGTACTCTACATCGTGAAGATCAACCAGTTGAGCCGTTCTATTTTCGCAGTCCCTTCGAGATTGTCCTGCCTCCAGATTTTGATGAAAAAATTCGGCATCCTGATTTTTTGCTAACGCTTAAACGAGTAGAAGATAGAGTATTTTTAGGATGCTTTTTTCAGGCTTCCAAGAAAAGAAATGTTCAGCTAGAGCTAACCTGTCTCGTTATTGCTCTTCAACCAGTAACTCACGGTTCTATTGAACCTTTTCCACATGATCTAGGAACACTTGACAAACAATTTGCAGCACGAGGCGCAACTCTGTTCAATTTACTTTGCACTGAGATCAAGCGTAGTGTGAACGGAGAGGGAATTCCCAAGACATCTGATAGTAAAACGCTTCTCATTCTTCAGATACCTGTTCAACGAAATGACAATAGTGTTGTAGAGCGAAATGAGTATAAAGCCTTTTGTTTCAATATCAATCTTGGGCAGTTAGGTGAAGCCTGTGGTGTGTTAACAGATGGCGCAGATGGTAGCTACTATGATATCCCTTCATTTGGCGCAGATTTAAGTTCCAATGATGCTTGGCGCTCTATTGAAATTGAACCGATCGAGATTATATCCTCTCTAACTCATGAAACCGCACGACGGGCTTCGGGTATCACTACTGACACTGCTGAATTTTTTGGCGTTCTTGCAGGTGTTGGAGCACTTGGTAGTAGTCTTGCCGACGTTTGGTATCGAGAGGCGTGGGGCACTTGGACGTTTGTTGATATCGATTACATCAAGCCACATAATTTAGCCCGACACACAGCTAAACACTTTCAAATTGGTCAGTTTAAAGCAAATGCAGCCAAACAAATAGTAGAGGAAAATTATTGTGATGGCTATGCAAAAGCTTCTGCTATTGTCGATAGTGTAACTAATTGGTCAAATGTGGACTTGAAGACTGCCGTTGAGAGTGCAGACTTAGTAGTTGATGCAACAACTACGCTTGTAGTACCACGCGATTTAGCGATCGCTGACCTTAAGCGATCAGCATCTATTTTTCTAACTCCCTCCGGACACGGCTCTGTTTTACTTCTCGAAGATTCCGATCGCAACGTGCGATTAGACGGACTGGAGGCACAATATTACGGAGCTATTTTGAATAATGCCTGGGGTGAGCAGCATTTGCGTGGACATCAAGGGCATCTTTGGGTTGGTGCAGGATGTCGTGATGTATCAAGTGTGATATCAGTTGAGCTTCTTCAGGTTCACGCTGCAACCCTTGCACGGCAAGTCAGGCTCAGATGTGAACACCCCGATGCTGTAATCTCGGTATGGCACGTTGAAGAGCAATCTGGAACCATTAGCGCTAACACAGTACCTGTGGCTGCGAACCTAACTGTTGCTGCTAATGGTTGGACCATCGTATGGAACACTCACTTGCAGGATAAGGCTAGGCAAATTCGTTCCACTAATCTCCCAAATGAGACGGGTGGGGTCCTGCTTGGCTACATCGATCAGAAATTACAGACAATCTTCGTGGTCGATATTCTCTCTGCTCCTTTAGACAGCGCAGCAGATTCAAGTGGGTTTACACGTGGCACTCAAGGTCTTGAGGAGCAGATCCAAATAGCGCAATCATGGACGGCTAATATTGTGTCTTACATTGGTGAATGGCATTCTCATCCATCGGGAATCTCAACTAAACCGAGTGAACATGACATTAGGCTTTTAAGCTATCTTGCTGAGATTCTTAATCGTGATGGGCTGCCAGGTGTAATGCTCATTGTCGGTGAAAATCAGGAAACATGGTCGATACAAGAAATACAGGAGTAAACATATGGTTATAGATTTTATTGAAAAGAACTTTGACGACTACAACCGCAAAGCGAGACTAGCGCCTGCCTTGCTTGTTAGTTTACCGATCGCATTAATTGTTATTGCGTTTTTTCCAGATAATGTTTGGTCATGGGGAGGAGTAGTCAGCTTACTTGCTTGGTTTGGGATACTCAAACTTTTGGCACAACTCGCACGTGATATGGGCAAAGCTAAAGAAAAAGAGTTATATAATTCCTGGGATGGTAAACCTACAACGTATTTCCTACGACACCGCACTACACCAAACAAAGTAAACTTAGCTCATCAACATATTAAATTACATGAATTAACAGGGCAGTCTATGCCAAATGAAAGCGAAGAACTGGCTAATCCGGATTTGGCAGATCAGATATACGATACTTGTACTCAGTTTTTGCTTGCTAAGACACGTGATCATAATAAATTTTTCCTGATTTATGAAGAAAATTGCAATTATGGCTTCCGACGAAACTTACTAGGAATGAAGCCTCTCGGGATCGTCACTTCATCTATAGGTGTGATTTTTATTGGGGTGCAATGTACTTCAAAAATTGGATTATTTAATATGTTTGCTAATTGGCGAATTGATAGTTTGACTCAGACAGGGATGAATTTGCAATTCTCTAGTTGTCCTCCACTATCACTTGTCTGCTTATTGGTGAGTTTTTTTCTGCTTATCACATGGTTGATTTGGATCAATTCGGGTTGGGTCAAAGGAGCAGCTGATGCATACGCGATCAGACTACTCGAATCTTGTGAAAATTTACCCTAATTCTTCCTAAAACTCAAACAAATAATAATTCCAGTGATTCGCTTCGGCTTTCACAATCGATAGTCTAACGAGGGAGCACCTGATGTTACATTGTTCCCGTTAATAATCCAGAGGTTCTCGGTGTCATAAAAATTGCCCTGTTGATCCAAGGAGTATCCTCCCATTAATAAACCGAGCCATATCTCCACTATCGACATCTTTAACATCTGCTGCAAATCAGATAAGCGAATATTTGCGTGAAGACGCTGAAGTTGTTGGGCGATTGTTCTCGACCATTCCTCCACATTTTCTCCATGTGCCAACTCCCGAATCTGCTCTGCCACTTGAGCTTCATCCAAGGGTTGCTCCGCTACCATCTGATCAATCCAATTTAACAACGTCTCCTTATCTACTTCCCCAACGATTGAGTCATCTACTTGAGTGGATGACTTCTTTTTACGGTTTGTCGGGTACTGCACTGGCTCTGGTTCTTCAAATAAATCGGTGACATCCAGCGATAGCGATTGGACAAAGAGCTCGACACACTCCTCCAGATTCACCACCGGCTCAGTTGGGTTATGCCGCCGCTCCCAGCGAGAAATTAGGAGGTCTGCTCGTGCAGCATGAACCTCTGAGAGTTGCACCAACACATCTCCTGCAACTGCCAACTGTTCGGCTAAAGACTGGTCAGAGAGAGTTTGCTCTAGCGCATCACAGAGCGATCGCAAATCTGCTGTTTCTGGAAACCGAGCTGCTGTCTCCAAAGATTGCCACAGGTCAAGCTCTAACTGCTGCACTTCCATCACAGTTTGACCTCCGGATAGAGTGGACAAGGTCGAATTGGGCAATTGTGGGGATGCAATTCCACCGACGATCGGAAGCGTTCTACTTTGATGCCACTGTGCTGAGAAAAGACATCTAAAATCCGAACTAACAGTGTTTTGACTTGCAGTTCGGTCAATCCCAGGCAGTGAACTGGTTCAATTTTCGCAACCCGATCGCTGCCTATCCAGAGTTCTGCACCCAGAGCATGGAGGGGTGCATCTTTCGTGATGCGGTACCAATGAACGACCGCAGCGGGAACAGCAGGAGCCAACACTTCTAGGGTTGCAACCCGTTCAAATAGGGAAGTTCCAGATTCTGCTAACCCAGATTCGGCTGGCTGTTCCCGTCGTCGCTGTTTACGGACATGGTTCCGTACTCCCCGGTGGCGATAGTAGGAACGGCGATTATGGCAATACTTCGGATTCCAGCAGCCGTCCCCGTCCGGTCCATGACGCTGTTGGGCTTCCTGGGAATCGAGCTTGGAGCAAAGCCGACATTTTTCCTGGTCGGGACGTGCCATCACGCACCTCGAATCGGAGCCAATAACTCATCCACCCACAGCTGATCAGCCTCCGATAGCTTGGACGGTGGTATAGGCTGACGATAGTCGATGCGTTCGTTATACCCTGCCCGATCGCACACGCCCTGCACAATTGTCTGTAATTCTACCAACGGTTCCTCATCTTCAGGTTTTAGCGGCAGCGGCACACTGGGAATGGGTTCACGCAAGTCAAAGTCATACAGGTCAGCTTGAGGACGTTGCGAACTACGACTGACAATGAGGCGATAGTCACTCGGCTGTACCTCTCCTATTATCGTCATTGGGATGCCAGCCCGGATCAGATCGATTTCAACCAGATTGGAGAGACTGCCCAAAATTCGCCTGCGCTTATTTTCATAAGCCGTTCTGCCTTTTCCCTTCTGTTTGTTTTTAGGTGACAGCGCCTCAATCGCCGTAATGACCGTATCTGTGCCGACTTCGCGAACTTCTAGATAACGCTCTTTAATACTGGTTGGCTGGGGCAAGAAAATGGAGCGGGGCCGTTTCTGAGTTAACGTTGCACCCGGTTCAACTCGCAACGGCTCCAATTGATCGATTGATCGAGCAGCTAAGACATCAGCCTCTGGAACACCCACAAGAATTTCTTCTGGCTCTTCTTGATCCTGGTAGGTGCGAGTCTCAACCTCAATGTAATAGTTGGGGTGCAGTTGGGGCGCTACTGTATCGGCGATCGCCACCATCAGTCGGGTATGAAACGACGACCAGAAGGCTGGATGTTCCAGGTAGGGATTCATGCCAGGGAAAGGCGACGGCATCCATGAAACTCCCGCAGTGCAAGGATTTTCGTTCAGTATACCTTACCTCATCTGAACCTAGTCGTAGTTTAGTCGTATAAAAGATATTGTTCAGATACTTTACTTGAAATACCCTAAACTGAAAGTGTGACTGTAAGGATAAGTTGAGCAGATTGCTCGCTTTTTGCTTACACGGGAAACTGCTCAGCTTATCCTTACAAACTTTGGCTCCATATATAGAGGATGGCAGCCCTAAAGCTGCCATATCTAGAGCGTGTCTAGAAAAAATGAACTCGAAGGAATGCTTGTCACTGTTGAGGGAAAAGGGTTGTAAGGTTCACAGGTTATGAAGTTTAACTTTTGCTTACTTTATGATTTCAAAATGTACCTTTGCTCACCTTATCGTTTCAAACGGTCTTAATTAGAGCTTATGGTTAATGGATGAATCAGGGTTTTAGGCTCCGGTTTGCTCACCTTATCGTTTCAAACCTGCTCAACTTATGCTTACAGTCACAGAAAGAGACAACTTGAGTTATGTGGTGATTACTCATGTTTTCAGGCTCAGATGGACTTCCTTCGATTCGCTTGGTGGCTTCCCAGGCTCCATTACCATCACGCTCAATAGAACCGACGGATTTGCGTTGGCTTCGAGTTGAGGAGTATTTCCAAGCCAGATCGCTGGCTGACAACACCCAGAAAGCTTATCGACGTGAATTGAAACGATTTCTCGCTTGGACTGATCGCGCATGGTCAGATCTCACACCTCGTCAAATTGCTCAATTTAAAACGTATTTACAGGGACAAAACTTATCTGCTAACTCGATTAATCGAGCACTGACGGCGTTGATGAGTTTCTTTGAATGGTTCCGCTCGGCTTACCCGGAGCAGATTGCCCATGATCCCACTACAGCGGTGGAGATGGAGCGAGTCCCTTTGCCGCCAGCAAGAGATTTATCAGAAATTGAAGTTGCGGCGCTGTACTTGGCATTGGAAGAAAGGGGAGAGACGGAGGTGCGAGATCGCGCGTTATTCGCAGTGCTCAGTCATGGTTTAAGAGCAGAAGAGGTCGTTAATTTGAATGTAGAAGACTACGATGGCGTTCGGTTGACGATTCGGGCAGCAAAAGATGACAGTACAGGTACGGTACCGCTTAGTCGTCAAGCACGGGAACAGGTAAACACCTACTTAGTGCAGCGCCGCTCTGAGGAAGGAGATTTATCGACTGATGCTCCTCTTTTTCTATCTTATGGGCGGAATCGAATCGGAAATCGGCTGGGCTATCAAGGGTTGTACTATGTCGTTAAATCGTTGGGAAAGATTGCAGCAGAACAGGCCCAATTGGCATTAGAGCGGCAACAGAAGATTGAATTGGAGGAAATAAAATTTGATCCGCAAGATAAATGGGTACAGTTTAGTCCAACGGAACTGAACCAAGTTCTAGCTTTGGTGAATGTGCATCCTCACCAGTTACGCCACACCTTTGCGACTGGCTTGCTTTTAAGGGGAATTGAAAGTCTCCATGCTCGGACATTGACTCGTCATAAATCAGAGGCAAGTTTTAAGCGATATGCCAAACGGGCGCTCAGTGCAGCGGCTGAACGGGCATTTTATCAATCCATTGGAGAAGAACCCCCGCAGAATAGCGAACTGAAATGAGGCAAATTACAAAAATGGGTGCTTAATTGAACTGGTCTTGATACATACTATTTATCAGGTCTATTTTGTCTGATCGATCCTGGAGCGGTTCTTTGGACAATAGTTTCATTTCAATGCCCCGATTTCTAGCGAATCTGCTGAATCTGCTTAAAGTTTTTGCTGTTATTTTTGATGATCCCCTTATAGCAGGGGTATTTCAGAAATGCTTTACAGTCTATTTTTTGAGATGAACCACAACGTTGTGGTTCAGAAATTAATGAACTCTAATAATTGGAAACAGCCTAATGAGTCGGATTATTGCCTTGTTTAATCAGGCTGGTGGAGTTGGCAAGACCTCTCTTGTCAATCAACTTGGATACATGACTGCTTGTTATAAACGACTAGACCTTGAGACAAAGAAACGAAGTAAGAAGAAGGGAGACTACTATCGAGTTCTTGTAGTAGACATGGACCCGCAGGCTTCTCTTACGATATTTATGGGTCTTGACCCTTACGAATTAGATAAAACGATCTATCACGCTATTTTGCAGGATGAGCCATTACCTATCCATAAGGGAATTTATGCTCAGACTCAGCGAGAAGATGGCACCCCCGGTGTTGATTTAATTCCGGCTAACCTGGGGCTTGCTTTAGCAGAGCGCGAGTTGATGTCAGCGGTGATGAGTGATTTCCGTTTGCGAGAAGCATTACTGCCTGTCAAGGATCATTACGATTTTATTTTGATCGACTGTCCTCCAAGTTTGGGTAATCTGGCTTATATTTCTTTGGTTGCAGCGACTCATGTGTTAGTGCCGATTCAGTCTCAATACAAAGCATTTAATGGAGTACAGCAACTCTTCGACACGATAAAACTGGTTAAGGCGCGTCCCAATCGAGATCTGGCAATCGCAGGTTTCGTTCCAACGATGTATGACCAGCGTAACTCCCATGATGAGCGAACATTATCAGCGATCCATGAACAGCTTTCTCCTGTTGCCGCAGTTTACCCACCAATCGCGCGATCTACGATTTTTGCAGATGCTTCAGAAGAACATCTGCCTTTAGCACTTTATGATAAAAAGCATCCTGCACTGAAGGCGATGAATCAGATTATCGAGGGGCTGGAACTTCTATGACACAATCTAAAGCTTCTAAAAAAGATAAGCCCTATGGGGGGAATATTGATTTAACTAGATTATTTGGTTCTACGAATCAGGAAGTGGAGCAGTCGGATTCTAGTGAGACAAAGAATTTTCTGCCGATCGCTCAGATTCACCGTAAGCCAGAGCAAGTCAGGCGCTATTTTGATCCTCAGAAAATGGAGCAGTTGACTGCTTCTGTACGAGAGTACGGCATTTTGGAGAACTTATTAGTTCGCTTGATGCCAGGAAAGCCTGGAGAGTACGAACTGGTTGCCGGGGAGCGACGTTACAGAGCGGCTCAGGGAGCAGGTTTAGCAGAAGTTCCAGCGACTATTCTTGAATTAACCGATCAGCAGGCACTTCAAATTACGCTAGTTGAGAACTTACAGCGAGAGGATTTGAACCCTGTTGAAGAGACAGAAGGGATTCTACAGTTGTTAGCGATCCGCCTGGAATTGTCTGTTCAGGAGGTTGTGTCTCTTCTATATCGAATGCAGAATGAATCAACCCGGAATTTGAACCACAACGTTGTGGTTCAGGAAGAAGAGATTGTTGAAGAGGTGTTCACTGCTTTGGGGAGAATAAGTTGGCAGTCCTTTGTAAAGCATCGATTACCCTTACGGAACCTGCCTAAAGAAGTGCTTGAAGCGCTTCAGCAAGGAAAAATTGAGTACACGAAAGCGCAAACCATTTCACGGATCAAGGATGAAGGGCAACGTCAGGGGTTACTTCAAGATGCGATCGCACAGAGTCTTTCAATCAGAGATATTCGCGATCGTATTAAGCAACTCTCCCAATTGCGGAACACTACTTCTCAGCCTTCTGACTACTTAAAGCGGTTCAATGCTGTAAGTCGCCAGCTGAAAAAAACGACTGCTTGGGAGGATCAGGAGAAACGCGATAGGCTGGAGACACTGCTCAAAGAGATGGAAGCTTTGATTCAATGAGGTTTTATACCTCGAATGACTGAAGCAGTTCATCAGAGGGCAGTTTTAGTAGCCCCTCCGTGTTGTGTTAATCTCGGACGACATTTGACTTTCACAACATTTTTTATAAAACTGTCTTCACTTGATTTACTAGACCAAATATAAGCTTCACCAGCACTGAGCTGGCTCATCTTTTCAGGAGTAAGGCTGTTAAGGGCTGTATTTGCTTTTTGAATGTGTTTCAACCATGAGGGCGAGTTGAACCGATGCAAAATGATTTGAGAAGATAATTCAATAAGGGACGTGGGGACAGACGGAGGATCTTGAGAAGCTACTAGAATGCTAGTTCCTTTGTGGCGCATTTCACGTACAACTTCGATAAGCCCTGTAACAAGGTCAGGGCTGTCTATATATTTATGTGCCTCATCAAAAACAACCAGCTTGTTGAATAAGGTATCTTGATAAGTCGCTTCTGAAAAAATTTGCAGCATGACAACAAATAAGCCTAGTGCCTCGTCCTTCTCAATAAACTCGTCCCGAAGATCCACGATGATCAAACGTCCAGGGCGAATAATATCTACAAGTTCCTGGCTGTCATCTATGTATTCACTGGCAAATTCTAAACGGGTTTTGGCCAAGTCTTTCAGGTGATCAGTTAATCCTGATTCCTCAACAGCGTTCCTCAGAGATTCGAGAGTTAAATTATCTCTGAGTTTTCTCATAGCCAAATTGATTTGACGTAGATACATACTTTGGCTACCTACAGCACCCATTAAGAATTTCCAATGTGCTGCCTTTAGCTCTGAAGCGGCGAAGGTAATTGGCAGAACTTCAGCAGTTGGGTATTCTGCTTTTCGTTCGTCTACTTTCGATCTAGGAACTAAAATAACCACGTCACTGAGTTGAGTTGGTTCTGCCTGATATCGCTCTTTCAAAGCTACCACCTGAGCGTGGACACTGTTAGGTTGCAGCATTGAAGTGAATTCAGGTTTATAGTCTTGGGTTGGGCTGTAGTGGAAAATAACTGTTGAAAGAGGTTTGGGTAAGACATTAATACCAGGTGCAGGTATACATGCCATTTCGACAATAGTTCCTAGGGTGTAGCTTTTTCCGGCTCCTTGAACTCCAAAAAGGCTAATGGTATGAGTTTGATTCAGATCCAAAGCGACTTTACGCCCTGCGACTTCCCCCAGGATGCCGTACTGTGGAGATTCTTCTTGAGTTCCTAAAATAATGTCATAGGGGAGTTCAGATGCGAGAGGTACTTTAAGTTGAATAGATGCTTGAGAAGCTGATAAGGCCCTGTCTTGGATAGGGGAGCTAGTTGGTTTTGTTGTAGATGCTTGAGGAGCCTGTAATTCTTCTGGTGTTTGTGGTTTTAGTGCTACTTCAGACTCATAAATCTCTTGGGCGGAGGATAGGGTTTTATCTACGTCTTTAGTTTCCGGGATAGATTGTAGTTGCTCAGTTCGTTGGGATTTCTTTGACTTAGTTTGTTCAAGAGATTCAGCAATAAGAGTACTCTTTGACTGGCTGTAAGATTCCCAAGTCACTGTGTGATCGCGTTTAGGACGAATAAATGCGGCTGAGTCTAATCGAGGAATGGAATCTTGTTCTGGTTGAGTCAAAGTTTCCAATTCTTCATTTAATGAGTGTGCTGCTTCGACAACTAATGCATTGATTACATCAATACCTACTCGATGGAACTCAATCCCAAATTCTTTTTCTGGCGGCTCTGTACCTGATTTTTCAAAATCGAAGATTAGGGCACTACGGGTAAAATGAAGCGTGTAACCTTCCTCTAAAGTCGTTAACAACACATCCGCATCCTCAGCTGCTGCTTGCTCAATCAGCCCGTAACGAATTCCTCTGTCTAAGTAAAACTTGAGTAGAGTTGCGAACTGTCTTGTAAGTAACGAGCGATCTGGACGATCAGGGGATTTCCATGCAGGATCAAAATATTCGCGTAGAACCTCTTCACTACGGTCAATCTGCTGAACAATCTTCTCCCTAAGCTGAGTGTATGCACTTAAAGTCCCCAATGTATGGCACTTGACTTCAACAAGGTTACAAGAAATGGTGCGAGAGGCGGCATCTAGTCCAAATAGTGCTAAATCAGTTCTCTGTAATGTCACTTCATTGCCGATTTCTTCTGCATATTTCTTAGCGGACTGGAACAATTCTGTATGGGCATCCAGAGGAAGAATGATCTGATTCGATAAAGCCTTTTGATATCTTAGGAACAGACGAGCTAGTGCCAACCCCAATACTTCTGATTGTTGTGACAAAGAAGAGAGCAGTTTTAGGGCTAACCGACTGGATAGAAGCCTTAGTTGTTCCAGCAGCAAAGTCGTCTGTGGTTTCTCGATTTGAAATCCGTAACGTTTTAGAACAGGGTAGAGCAACGCTTCAAGCTCAGATAAAGAGCGGGAGGTAATGACAATTTGATAACCATTTCCGGTTATTGCACTTGGAACATAATCAACGAGGTAATCTGGGCGATCGCTCTGTCCACCGTGATCGAAGAACTCAATTCCCAGATTGCGATCAACTGTAAATACCCAATCACTTACAGTATGAACATAATGAATCAGTTCTCGTTTGTTGATATCAAGACCTAGAGTAATTTGAGGGCGTTGCTCAAAGGCAGCAGATCCCAAAGCGATTGTCGAAACGGCACCAGATAAAAGAGCGGGTAATGTAGTGAGTAAATCAACCAAATGCTCATCTACTGAAGCTGAATGTGCCTTACCATGTCGAGGTTGCCTGATCCAGTAAGTTCCATTTTCATCATCATGATATTGAACAGTAAAGTCTTGAATGAGTCCATGCAGAGAAGCAACATCTACTGGATACAGAGCATTACCTGTTGACATCTCAGCCCCAGGAAACAGGTCTAGTAATAGGCTTAGATGGGCACGATAACTATCAGGATTGGCTCGGAATTGTTCAACAGTATGAATTGACAGACTGAGCTTGGGCAGTAAATGATTACCGCTTGAGGTTGAAAAAGCATCCGCCTCGTAGCTCACTGTGCCTGTAGGTGAAAGAAGTTGATCAAGTGCGTCACCGACACCTGGAGTTTCTGAATCTGGTGTAAATAGGCGGATGTCATAACGGAGTTGAGAAAATGCTTTTTGCTTCTGTAAAGTTACAAGTGCATTAGCTAAAACACTTGCCTGTCCTGGGTTAAAGACATTGATAGAAAGTATTCGGATATAGGGGTGCTGTGCCAAATAACGGATAATTCGTGATGCGAGCGCATCTCCTGTAGCTGTGGTTCCGCCAATTAAAGGTTCAGGTAAGTCGAGGGCCGCACATACCTCAGCTAATAACCCTCTAGGGTCTTCCGTTGTTGTAGGTGTGTATAATGACCAAAATGGATGAATGTTATCAACGGCTACAAACACTCTGCCGTCAGAGACAGGTAAGATAGCTGGAATGTTTGAGAGAGTTATGCTTTCCAGGAGAGTATCCCGGACTGGGGCAGTGTATTCTATTAATCCGTTTTTTGTCGCAAGCATCCAATCTTGAGCGGTTTGTGTCCATGTTGCTAACCAGAGAGATCGCAGTGGATGAGTTGGACCAACTAAAACCGCTTCCCGAACTTTGCCTCTAAAGTCTGTTGCGATGACATGAATTGTATCTAATAGCAATACAGTACGTAGAGCTGTGATTGCTTTTTGCTGATCAGTTCCTGTACTACGTTCAATTTTGCTCTTAAGGTCTAATAACAAGTCCTGATATGTAGCTGCATACTCAGCACAGATGTCTTTCAAGGAAAGAAAATCAACTGCCTGTGAAATTAACTCTTCACTAGAGTTGTAGACGGATTCAAAATACTGAGTTCTTGCTGCTAGAAAGCTTTCTACAGCTGTAAGCTTTGGTAAGTCTAAAACTTCTGGGGATGGGCTTTCGGCTTGCCGATTATTAATTTGCCAACGCCAACTTACAGGGCTTCTAGGAGACATCAGAATACGCTGTTCCAAATGCTTTAGATGCCGTGCAACTGGAATTTGAAAAGTTCCATTGCGACCAAATTTAACTTCTAAAACTTCATGACCCGTTTGGCGGGTACGGTTACTTTTGTCACTCCAAGCAACTGATTCGGGGCTAATTGCTTCGGGTTCACGACCGTCTAGGATCGCAGCGAATTGGAGTTTAAGCCTTGCGTATTCAAGGCTGTGTTCCTGGGGAAAAGTTCGTTTAGTTGGTTCCTCTTCAAACTCACCTTCAGGTAAGACATAGAAAGGTTCGCTTTCATTCGGGGCAAGGCGATCGCTCGAAGCGTCAGTTCGAGGATCAACTAGAGGAATAGGATCATTATCTTCTGTCCAGGCAAGGATACGAACGAAGTGCCACCCTTCTTCCCAATCCTGTTTATTCAGCTTGTCTAATGAAACGGTGCAGGTTGATTTTTTTGTACTCCACGCCTTTGGAGTTTTGACTACTCCTACTGGGATTCCCTCTTTCGTAAGGATTTGAACGGAGAAGTGATGTAGTCCTTGAACTTGGGCGGGGTGTGGATCACAAGTAAAGCTAACGTTAAACTTACGTCGGTCTTTAGGAATGAGAATTTGTTGACCGACCAACCCCTGTAACCGCTCGTTAGACTCGTTCTCAGAGACGACTGGTAGATCAGTGTTGTGAACTTCAACGAGTACCTTTTCAGTTCTGATTTCAGTTTCAAACTGCCACTTGTCAAACGACAGCCCCCAGTTTGTACGGTTAAGGACAACCTGACGAGTCCAGGTTTGGGGATTATCTAAACCTGTTTCGACAAGAAACTGAATTAATCGGCGTTTGAAAGCCTTATTACTTAAACCCAGTTCTATTACTCTGCCTCGAATTGAAAGGTCAGAGTAAGTCAGTTGATGAACGGCAACGTGGTTTCGATAAATTCGGTTCAGAGAAATGGTTGGATCATCGAAAAGCTTAAAATCAGGTACTAGACCTAATTCATATAAAGCAGCTCCCAAGGAAGCACCATCAATACCATTTTGAATAGCTGTAAGGAGATAGCGGACTTGAGCAACTTGATCTGCCCATACCCAGATGATCTCTGTTAAGTGCTTTAGAGTTAATTGAACGTGTCCCTGAAGGGTGGTGGGAAGCTGCTTTAGAAGAGTTTCTGTTAAATCTTTGTAGATATTACTAATTTGGATTTCCTCAAAGGTTGTTACCCCAAAGGAATCTTCTGCGCTGGTGCGTAAATTTGGCGGCAAAAATATGAGTAGTGGGGAACGGAGGGTGCTGTCAGGTAAAGGATTGCGTAACTCTACTAACTTTGTGGCGGAGATGAATAGAGCAGCGCGATCGCCCTCGTGTGGCTCTTCTGACAAGATAAATACTTGGGCATCTAAAACAGATTCCTGTAGACTCTCGCAAAGTAGGAGCATCAGATCCCAATCTAAATCCGCCACTCGCATACAGTGTCCTGGAGCGCGAGAGGTCAGAATTTGCTGAAGTTGGGGAAGCAACCACTCTTGGAGTGCTTGAGTTAATTCTGCTGGCTGTAATTCATGAAAATCGTTACTCATGATTTAACTCTCCTACTGTGGGCTAACGCCGTGCTTCAGGGGTGATGGTGTAACGGGGAGTTACAGTTTGAGTAATGTAAGCATCTGATAGATCCTGAAAGAAACCGATCTCTCGCAATCGAGTCTTGAAAGCTTCCACATTGTGGCGTAAAGCTTGTCGATCCAGAATACTGGTGTGATCAAACCCGTCATAGGTAGGGAGCTGGTCAATGTAGATGCCATAGCGTTCTCTTAAGAACTGAAGCAATTCTTCAATGCGAATTTCGCGCGTTTTGAATGAGCTTCCCTGGGGTGTGAGAACGGCAATTTGTAAGAGAACTTCCAGCAACCGGCTACCCATTGAGAAATAACGAGGGCTTTTCTTAGCTCGTGCCTGGGCGAGTAATCCAGAATCGCTATTTTTCATCAGGAAGGAATCCAAACACTTGGTAATTCGCTCCCGGTGGAATTTACCCCGGAGGGCAACCAGAATTTCGATGTAGGTGTCAAAGTCATCCAGCCCCATATCAAGAACGTGTCGGATCTCTGGATCAATCTCCTCTGATTTACCAGATTGTGTTTCTTCGACTAGACTTGCCAACCGTGCCTTAAAATAAGCTCCTCGCTCGATCGCATGTTTAGGTTCTAAAAATTGAAGTATCTGTCCCACAGAAAAGTAACCAGCAGCAGGCAACGCTAACTTGCCGAGTTTGCTTGTCAGGTAGTCGGCAAATTCATCTAGCTTCTTAGTAATGTATTGGGCTTCAACATATTTGGCGATGCGGCGGTAGTGAACATCCGCACTTCGGCAGGCGAGTTCTGTCATGTGGGTGTTAGTTGGATCGCCCATGTCTACAACTAGTCCCACGCGGTGTGGACAGTTACCGTGGGGTAAGGTTTGGTCAGGGTCAACCGGACATTTGACACAAATTGCATCATCACTGCGCTGACGGACTAGTGCTGGAAGCAGTTTGAGGAGACGTAAATGGTAGAGTGCTAGATGAAATGCTAATAAGGTTTTCAGATAATCTACCAGCACTGATCGCGGGATGTGTTTTTCGTAAACCAGAAGGCGACGGATATCATCTGCCAGGAAGTCAGCCTGTCCAATGCAGAGGGGTGAAAAGCGAGTGGGTGTTCTGGAATCTCGCATGTCTCCAGTGACCTGCTGATCCAACCTCAAGAGTGCTTGTGTCTCTACATCAACAGTAATTTGTGGGTTGTAGCGATCCGTGTTTAGATCAATGCCAAGAAAGAAGAACCGTTTAAGGGCATCTCGGACAGTTTGCCCACGTCCCCGTCTAGCGTAATAGAGCATCCAATAAAGCTGATCGGCGGCACCATAATCTCGCGTGTGTTTGGCATTACGAAACTTATAGGTGTTGCCATGTAGGGGACGGGGAGAGGCGATCGCCTGATTGGGTCTCCCCCGATTTACCAAATCCATCAGGTCAGTTTCAATCCATTTCCGCACAATATCAGGATGTTGTGCGAAGCCATCAAACCATTCTGGATGTTCAAGAAATTCCTTAGTGAATTCCTCTAATGATAAGTCGGCTTTGCGAGGCGGACGACGGCTACCATGACCATCAAACCGAAGGCGGGGAAACAAAAGGGTCAGTACGCGATCGATTTCAATGTGGGTGTGATCGACATAGGTTACTTTGGGAATGCGAAATTCCTTGTCCCGTCCTTGAATTACCATTACTCATTCCCTCCTATGCTTCCATCTTGGTTATCTGCTGTGGAAGGGTGATCAGGACTTGTAAACTCTGTTGTTCCAGGCTGAATCTGCTCCATTCGCAGCTTGCCACTTGGCTCTCGCTGGATTCGGTAAAATTCAAATTCGTTATCTGTCAGCAACACTTCTTGATAGGGCGCAGAGGAGAGAACATTTTTAAACACGACTAGGCTCTGGTAGAAACCCTGTAGCTCTTCAACGCTGGGACGGTAACCATTCTTTAGGCGATCCAGCATCTCGTAAATGTCAAGGTTGAGCATTAGTTTTGGCTGTTGGGTATTTTGTTGCCCAATCGTTTGCTCAGGGGAAGGGTCATATTGAAGGATGAGAGTCTGTGGCAGGTATTCAATAAAGCGAGAATTAACTGCTGGACGAATGAGGGAGAATGCCTGAGCGTTGAAGAGTCGATAGCTGTTGAGGGTTGCTTTTTCGACTTGTCGAACTCGCAGGGCTAATCGAGCGCCTAAGCGTGCTGGATTTTTCAGCCCCTCACCTCGATTAATGGCAGCAAGTAAGGTTGGAACTTCATCTGATAAATTTTTTGTGCCTTGGATTAGTTCCAGAAACATTCTGGCGCTGCGGTAGGGTAACATGCTCTGCCAATCGTCATCCCGCCGTTCAAAATAATGGCGGCGACGTAGCATGGCGACATAGTTTCGGTAGGACTGAACCCGATGCAAACTGTTGCTGTCGGAATAGTCTCGCGGTAATTCCTCGAACGCCTTTTTGAGTAGCTCGTCGTCATAGCGTCCCCGTTCTGGGAAGGTAAAGCGCCCCATTTCACCAGCGTCGGGTTGCAGGAAGGCAAAACTGCGATCGAGGTCTGGGCTGCCTGTCTCACCAATATCAATTTGCCGGAGCAGAGAAATTAAGCGGTCTTTTGAACCCTGAATTCCTCCCAGCCAGGAATTGAAGTAGAATCCGTCGAGAATTTCCTGTACCGCTTTGGGGGTGCCAGTGCGGTAAAGCTCATGGACGCGATCGCAGTCTCGTGTACCCACTAGCATGAATGCCGACGCCGATCGCAGATCTCGTAGGGTAATGTGTAAGCGTCCGCGTAGATGAGTCAGGGTGTAAAGCTGTTTGAGCCGTTCGATTACTTTGGGACCTGCGGTTGGGTCAATGAAGGTACGGGCGTTGTGGTGAATGTAGCACTGATCTCTCAGGTCGCAGCTTTGGCAGGCTTGCCAGAACCGCTCTTCGGTCATACGGTGGGTTAAACGACTAAAGATAGATGCATCGTTAAAGGGTGGGTCAGTAATAATGGCGTGAATTTCGTCAGTTTCAGCACCGGAGAAGGGATCTGCAACAACAGATCGAAGGTTGAGGTTAATGACGGCGACTCCGTTACTGGGGTCAGAGCCTTGCAGTCCATTCCGCACGATCGCCATCAAGCGAGAAAACTGGGTTTCGTGGTCAGTGAGGAAATCAATCAGACGACCTTCATTGATGGCAATTAACCGGGTCTGATCGGTTGTCCAGGATTGGTCATTGCCCTGGAATGGGTTGAAGAACTCTAGCAGCACCTCATCGTTAACGCGATCGCCCTCGTCCTGGCTACCGTCGTAGTTGGTGATGAAGGTACGTCCATTTAGCTCAAAGGTTGCCCCATTTTGTCCGCGAGTGAGGTGAGCTGCTTCTCGTTCAGCGTGCTTTTCTAGCTGCTGAATAAAGGCGGTTTTGCCATCGCCCGCATTGCCGGAAATGATCACAAGCCGAAATTCACCATTCAACACAGCGGTCATAAGCTGGTCGTCTAGCAAGGTGGGGATGTAGAGGGCTTCCCCGATCGCATCTAAGCCGCGCGTTCCACTGTTGGTTTGTTGGCTCTGGCTGTAGACCGTAAGTAGGTGACTGACAAAGGGATTGAAATTGGGCTTATCGGTTGAGACACCAGCAGGTAAGGGCAATAAGGTCTCAGTTGAGGTCGTTTGGGGACGAACCTTGGGAAGCCGCAGCGTTTTGATCGCTTGAAGTGCTTGTAGCAAAGATTCAGCCGAGGTAAATCGTTCGGCTCTGGTAGGGGCAATGGTTTTCAGCAGCAGGTCTACCAGATCGGGGTTGAGGTCTTCGCAATTTGGTGCGGCTTTTGGGTCGTTGGCTCGTTTCCGTTTGGGTGGTTCGTGTTCCTCGAAGGGATATTGCCCCGTAACACACTGATAAAAGGTGATGCCCAAAGCATAGAGATCTCGATCGATCTTGTCTGCCTGAGTGAGTTCAAAGCTGAAGTCGAGGTCGGGGGGGAAATAACGGCGCGTACCTCCAATGCCTAAATCATCTTCCAGGTCAGATTCGGCAACGTTGAAGTCGATGATGCGGACTCCTTCATCGGTCCATAGCAGGTTCGAGGGTTTGATGTCCTGGTGGTAGACGTTGTGTTTATGGAGATGCACCAACCCGGCTACGGTTTGGCGGGCGATCGTCATGGCATCTTCTAGCGCCAGCGCATCTTTGTCCAGTAGGGTTTCAATATTTTGTCCCTTAACAAACTTAAAGGCGATGTAGGGGGTGCCGTCAGATAGTTTATCTGCCCAATAGACTTCAACGACATTCGGATGGGGCGGTACTTTGTGAAGCGTAGCGTACTCTCGTCTCAGCCTTTCCCATGCCGATATTTTGTCGTGAAGAATGAGCTTGAGAACTAAGGTGATATCTCCTGTTGGATCAAACACCCGATAGACGACTCCAAAGCGTCCCTGTCCAAGTTTCTCCTGAATCCGAAACCGCCCATCGAGTTCGTGTTCTTTGGGCAGATTTTTCAGATCTTCAGTGGCGATGGGGGTAGCGTTGGCTTCTGAGGCAGCGGCTTGGGTTGGGGTGGGAGTGGCAGAGGTGATCACCAGGGATAATTCGTGCAGAGCAACGGCAGCACTGGGAAAGCGGTCTTCGGCATCGATCGCGCAGAGTTTTTGTAGCCAGTCATCCAGTCCGGCTGGCAGATCGGCTTTGTGTTCGGAGAGTTTGATCGGGAAGATGGCATCCTGCTCGATCAGTTGATCCATACTCTCGAAGGGTGGTTCTCCTGCTATCAGTTCGTAGAAGACCAATCCAGCCGAAAACAGGTCTGAGGCGATGCTGGCTTGGGTGGGGTCTCGATCGCACTCTGGAGCCTGATAGAGCGGGTCAAGGTCATCGACAATCATTCCGGCGACGGTGCTGGTGCGGTTTTTACCAACACGGGCATAGTCAAAGGCAGTGAGGCGGGCGTGTCCGTCGGGGCTGACCAAGATGGCATCGGGGGTGAGGTTGCGGTGGATAACTTCGTACTTATGGGCATGATCCAGGGCAACGAGTACGTCTCGCAGGATGCCAACTTTTTGATCGAAGGTGAGGGCGAGGGAAGCTTTTTTGATGTGTTGGCGTAGCACCTGACTAGGGACATCTTCTGTCACCAGGATGAAACGATCGCCCTCTTCGGTGGGGAAGAAGTCTTTAACGGTGACGATGTTTTGATGGCTGGGCATCTTGACGACTGCCCGATAAGCGTTGCTGATGCGGAGCCGTTCAGCTTCTCGGATGGTGGTGTCCTGGTAGGGATCGACCTGGTAGATGCGGAGCCGTGCTGTGCCGCCGCGTTTGCCGACAAAGATATGTTTGGCGCGGTATTCCGTGTAGCGATCGCCACCACCAAGACGGTCTTCTACTTGCCAGTTGCCGTAGCAGGGTGGGGCAGTGATGGCTTTGGCTTTGCCTTTGATGGCACTTTCAATGGTGGAGAGCAGGGATTGAATATTGTCGGAGCGAGAACTGGGGATGTGAGATTTGTCTTTGAAGTAGGTGACGCACTTGTTGTTGAGGTAGGTGATGTCATCGCCATCGCGCCCACTGTAGTCGATCACATGGGCGTTGGGTTCGGTCATGAGGATGGCGGCGTGGACATGAATGTTCCGCAGGTCAGACCGGGAAGGAAAGGCGTATTGAATCAGGGCTTTGACGATTTTGGCGTGTTGCCGCAGCTTTGCCAGGGGCGAAAAGTAAGGCTGGCGACCATCGGGATACCATTTGTTGCCATAGATGTCGATTTGTCCCTTGATGCCTTTGACATCCACGACAAAGACGCAGTGGGGAGCCAGCACCGCCAGATCAATTTCAAAGATTTCTGCGCCCTGGGTAATTTCAAAGTTGTGCAGAACGGTGAATGTGCTGGGCAGATGATCGCGCAAGTAGGCGATCGCCTTTCGCTCAGAGTCGTTGACTGGCTGACCAATGGGAACAATTCGCGCCATCAGGTTGCTGCCTCCTGATGAATAGCATCTTCAACATCTTTAATCGCTTCTTCTTCTAAAATCAGTGCTTGATGTCGTACTTGGTAAGCATTACGAATAAGGTTTTCAATTTCTTCTCGTTCTGACATTGAAGGGATAGGAACAGGTAAACGAGCAAGAATATCTCGGTGAAAGTCTTGTAATTTACTACCTCTGCTCATAGAACGGAGACAGCGAAAAACTGTTTCTGAACGTAAGAATGCAAACAAGAATGCACCAGAGATATCAGGTAATCCAGAACGCACACGCAATAAATGCTGACTATAAGCGTATTTCGTCCACTCTCCTGTAATTAACTCTCCTCTACAAAAGACTTCACTTTCTCCTAAAGTTCCTTGAGAGGCAAGCAAAATGGTTTCATCTTCTACAAAAATATCTGGTGGTGCAAATGCAGATGAAATCCAGCGACCTTCGGGCTGTAACCAGAAAAGTTCTTTTTGTCCAATAAGCTTTACTCCGTATGCTGGTTCACAGTCAATCCGTCTGAATCGTAATCCGCTTCGCAACTCTCCATTTGCACAAATATCACCTAAGAGTTCGTGATTAACTGAAGCTAATTCAGCAACTAGACTTTGAAATCTGGGATTGAAATTTAATGCCCGTAAAGATTCAGGAGAAGTAATTTTCTGAGTAAATCCTAAGTCTGTACCAAGTGCGTGCCATTGTGCAGGAGTGATGTCTGTTAATCCAACGGCAGCAAAGAGTAGTTGGGTGGCTTGGCGAACTTGATATTGATACTCACTTCGCAGTTGAGCGGCTTCGACTACTTTTTGGTGGACTTGTGCTTCAAGAGTGTCGCCCAACCGGGGAACGGGCAGGTTGGCAATGTGGTGGGGTTCGATGTGCTGAACGATCGCCCCATAGGTTCCAAACACCACCAGGGGCACACCATAACTGCTGCGAAGATAGGCAAACAGATAGCCCGACGGAATTTTGTCAGTATCGGGCTTGACTCGCATTGCATGTTCAGAGCAAGCCATTCCTGCCATGTCTGGGCGGACATACGCCATACGCCCGATTGTTCCAGAGCGAGTGATCAGAGTCCAACCTTCTTGAATCAAGAAACCAGGACTTCTCGCAATTTGTCTTTTCGATAGCAAAGGCAAGTAGGAGAGATCAGCCGCAAGAATATCAATGCTTCCCAGAAATGGCACACCGTAATCTGCATTATTGACATATTCGCGTCCTGAGCGTCCGGCATGAAAAATTCCCGCTAATCCACCTTCCGTCACTTCATGTAACGGCATTTTAGGAACGGCAAGATTTTCTAGCGCGACTTTTGCTTCCATTGCTCCAGACAAATAGGGACTGGAATCGAGCCGTCGCCCTTCTTGTCCCAACCAAGTACTTGGAACGACTTTTACCTTCATAGGTCAAGCCCTCCCGTGCGGGTGAAGTGCTTGTACCTCTCGGCTACGTCAGGCAACTCATCATGAATCTGCTTGAACTTTCGCAACACCCGCCGGATATTGATTTGCTCGCCGATCCGTACCCGTTCCACTACCTCTTCTTCCACAATCAGTTCTTCGCCAGTGGGCGATCTTCGATACACCTGCTTACCTCGCGAATCGACTCCACCTTTTTGGGCAACTGCCATAAACACGTCGTACTCTGGGTAATCAAGCTGCATCAGTTCCTCCTGATCCCGTCGCCGCAAAATCAAGAAGCTGGGCAACGCCGGAGATAGACGGTACTGGTTGACCGTCACCTTAAAAGGTTCCAATGGCAGTTCCACACTGGCGATCACCTCGCAATGACGCAAAATCCACCAGCGAATATATTCATCCCCTGGATTTCCGAGCAGACCATTGGGAAGCAAAATCCCAACTCGTCCCGTGCCTGGTTTCACCCAGTCCAGCGCCCGTTCCAAGAACAGAACCTCTGGGGGAATGCCGCTGCTCAAGTCGCCTCGATTGCGGTAGCCCCCTTCCTCCGTGCGTTCCCACACTTTGCCCAGGTCATACCGCTGCAAAATCGTGGTATCGGTAACGGTATCCTGCGGCTGAGTCGAGAACCAGGGGTTCAGAATCACAATATCCAGCGTGCCTAGCGGAACTGCCCGACTGCCATCCGTTACCCCATCCAAATCTCCATCGGGAAAGGTGCGAGAATCCAATCGAAAGATTCGTCCTGGATGTCCCGCCGTTAACAGTAAATTCAGCCGGGTAGTCACTGCTAAAAAGGGGTCAAGTTCGCAGCCAAAAGCATTTTGTCTTGCCCACTCTGCGGTTTGTGCCTGTGCTGTCAGTCGTTGGTCAGCCGTCGCCTCTTCCCGATTGGTGCCTGCTTCCGCTAAAAATTGGTCATACAAATGCACAGCGGTCATTGCCAGAAAGGTTCCCGTCCCACAGGCACAGTCCAGCACCCGATCCTCTGGTTTCGGTTCCAGCATTTCAACCGCCATCCGTGCCACGTTCAATGGTGTGGGATAGCGACCTTCTTTACCATCCATCACCATTCGCACGATCGCGCGATAGGCAACGGTGAGATCGAGGGGGTGGGTTTGAGCAAAGGAATATTTGGCTAACTCCTTCACAATCTGCGCGGTCTGGTCTGCTGCCAGGTCTAAATTCCAGCCCCGCGACAACATTCCCGGTTGCCAGGGCATTGCATCTTGCAAACAGCCCTGAATGCGTCGTTCAATCTCGGCTTGTCCTAGTGCTGTAAAAGGTTCATCCCCCCGAACCCAAAAACGGCGATCGTTCAAAGGAGCGGTTTCATCATAGAGCTTTGCCAGCAGTAACACCGCCAACTGCTTGAAGGTATCCTTGTGATCCAACCCCAGGTTTCGGTTCAAAAATCGATAGCACCGTTCCAGGGCGGCTTGGAGATCTTCTGCCTCTGCTGCCACCTGGATGGGTCCACCCGTGCGATCGGCAGCTTCCGTTTCCTCACCAGG
The DNA here is from genome assembly GCF_055793305.1 of Calyptranema fuscum S582. Lineage (NCBI taxonomy): Bacteria > Bacillati > Cyanobacteriota > Cyanophyceae > Oculatellales > Oculatellaceae > Calyptranema > Calyptranema fuscum. The sequence continues at coordinate 7,761 of NZ_JBSLYH010000019.1, read as the reverse complement.
CGCAGGCAGCACCCCCAACGGAATAAAGCGCACCTCAAATCGATCGTGAACTGCCTGAAGATAAAATTCCTCAAAGCCATTCGTCCAGATGCCAAATCGGCAGTCTGGCAAGTCTTCCATTAATTCCTTCAGCTTGTTCAAGTCTGCCTCTGCTTCTGCCAGAGAGCGCAATTTATCCCGCTGGCGTTGGGTTTGGCAGAGAACGATTCGCTGTAGGTTTTCGTTGGTGTGGGCAGTACCGGGGCGAAAGATCGCAATGTCTACTTTGCGGTTGCGTCTACCCGCCAACCGAGGGTTGTAGTTTACCTCCAGGTCAGCGCGATCGAAGCCGTAGCTTTCAATCAGTTGTCTCAGAACCTTCTGCACTAACTGATTCTTGGGTGTAACCCGAATCTGATCCCCGGTGAGGATATCGATTAGAAAATCGTTCAGCCCCTCAGAGTCCTCTTCTGGAGACTCCTCCTCACCTGGAATTAGATCCTCATCTTCAAAATCAGTCATCGCTGCTGCTCCCGACGGAAATCTTCATATTTATCGCCAATGATGGGCAAATCATCGTCTAATTCTTTTTCCTGAATCGGTAGCTTGCGGGTCATCGTACGATCGCCCACCCTAACCTGTACCGGAACTTGCCTTGAGACAAAGATCTCCTCACCCGATGGCTTCCGCTTGTATAGCTTGTTGCCCCTTCGATCAAAACCTACTTTTTCAGCAACCGCCATAAAAACGGCATAGGGTTTCTCTGGCTGTTTTTTCTCATCGGGAGCCTTCCGCCGTAAAAACAGCAAACTGGTCAAAATATTGACATTGGCATCCACAATGAAGATCTCCACAGGCAGGTCAATGCTGGCTAATACCTGCGTTTCTCGCAAAATCCACCAGCGAATGTACTCTGCTCCAGGATTCCCCAAAATTCCATCCGGCAGGACAATTCCCATCCGCCCTGTTCCCGGCTTCAACCACTGCACACACCGTTCAATAAACAAAATCTCCGGTGCCACACTGTTTTGAATCTTGTCCGTCATTTGAAAGCTGCCATCACTCTGCCGCGCCCAAATATGCGCCAGGTCATACTGCTTTAAGATTTTTGGATCGGTAATCGGAATATCCGCCCCAAAGGGAGGATTGGTCATCAACACATCAATACTGCCTAACTTCACCTTATCCACGGCATCTTTAACATCCGCCATTGCCCCAGCCGGGAACTCTAGCGAGTTGATATTAAACAAATTGCCGTGCTCGTTGCTTGCCATTGCCAGGTTCATCTGGGCAGTTCGCACCAAAAATTGGTCAAACTCTGCCCCAAATACCTTCGTGCGAACATAGCTGCGAAACTTGGTGTAGTAGTGGGCAAACTCCTCAGAAGACTCAATTTCCTCGGCTTGTGTCGGCTTGTGCTTGATCTTGCGGAACACATGATCTAACGCTGCTACCAAAAAGCCACCCGTCCCACATGCCGGATCAAAGACCGTCTCGTCTTCCGTCGGGTCAAGCATTCGCGCCACCAACTTTGTTACCCCCCTGGGCGTAAAATATTGACCGCGATCGCCCCGCAGGTTTGCTCCGACCAGTTCTTGATACGCTGCCCCTTTGACATCAATTTCTGTTCGGGTGAACTCAAACTTGCCCAGTTCTGACACCACAAACGCCAGGGCACGATCCGACAACGAAATTTCCTCTGTACCCCGGAATAGTTTCTTGTAAGTTTGCTTAACTTCTTCAAATAACGCTACAATCCGAGTCCGAATTGCCTTGCGCCCTTCTTCCTCAAACTGATCCCTGGGACCTGCCCAAAAGCGCCGTTCTTCTCTGGGCGATCGCTCATCGTGCATTTTGCAGAAAATGAGGTAGAGAAACTGCCAGAAAGCAGCATCCTTGGGTAATCCCTCATTGCCATGAATGAAGTTGTGGCAGCGCCGGAAAGCAGTTCGCAGCATCTCAGCATCGGCATAACGGAGTTGCACCATCGGGATCGCATTTTCCTGCTCAATCGGGACATCGATCGGTGCCCAATCGGCGATCGGCTCGAAATGAACCGCTTCACCTACTTTCTTCTTCGTTAGGTAAAAACACTCCAATCCATTCGTCCACATCCCATGCTGGCAAGATTCGATCTCGTCCATCACTTCTTCCAGTTCCTTGAGGTCTTTGGAAGCTTGCTCGTGATCCCGTACCCGAACCGACTTCTTTCCCACCTTGGGCTCAGGACGGCAGACCACCACATGGGTAATAGTATCTGGCTGATGGTTTGCCCCTTGCTTAAAAATGGCAATATCCAGCTTCTTACGCCGCTTGCCGCCGACCTTCACGGCAAAATCCGCTTCCATGTCGCCCACGGCAACCCCATATTCATGGCAAATTGCCACCGCAATCCGTTGCCGCACCTGTTCTTTAGGAGTTTCCTTCAGCCGCTTCTCCCCACTGATGAAGTCCAGGATATAGCCATCGGCGATCGCGGTTTCATCGCCAGAGTCATCGTCTTCTAAAGTACTGTCACTCGAAATAAAGCCGTTCTCAGAATCTTTTAAGGCGGACTTGCCATTCTGAGCAACAGCGTCCCCCACCCCGTTTTGGGGTTCCAGAAGCGCCAACTGCTCTGTCTGTTTCGATTGACCTGTTCCGCGTTTCCGACCTTTCATGAACCTACCATTTCACTATATGAGCTGCTGTGTGGGCATTAAGAATGAGTGCCAGAGGGCGAACATTGCCGCAAATCGCCCAAGGAAGAGGAATTTGGGAAATCATGCTCAATAAAAGACAACACCTGATTCAACTGTTCATCTGAAAGCCCTTTTGCCATCACTAACCGCACCAGTTCCAGCACCTTTGGCTTTTCCCTCAAGACTGATGTCACATCGGGGTCTGTCGTCGAGGCTAACCGGAACAGCACATCGGGATCAGCCGCCAACACTCGTGCCAGATCCTTTATAATTTCCGGCTTGGGGGGTGATTCCTTTCCCCGTTCGATCCGGCTCAAGTAAGCTGCCGAAATTCCTACCCGACTTGCGGTTTCTCTCAACCCCATGTCCTGGGCAACTCGAAGTTGTCTGAGGGTTTCGCCAAACTTGTTCATGTCTTCACTGGTGTTACCTGTTGCATAACGCTAAACACTTTTGATATTCATTGTCCTCTGAAAGAACAACGAAAGGAAAGAGGGATGAAGCCTAGACTGCGGTGATTTTAGCGACAGATGCTCTAGGGGGATGCCCTCGTAACAAACCTTAAGCGGGTTGAGCCTTAGCCCGTTGCCGAAAGCTCTCAAAATCAACCACTTCGGACTGTTGGGCAGCCTGCCATACCTCCTCAACGACACTGGCTAGGGGTGGAATCACAATCAGCGTGTATTGTCCTAGCTGGCGATCGCTCTTATCAGCGACCTTCATAACACGCGGCATATCTGACCAATCTGGCATCACCCAATACACTTCATCGTCGATTACTACGATTTTCTTATCCCTCAAGCTATTGTCGAAGCCGCTTTCATCCAGTAGGGCGATAATTTTTCGGATGGTTTGAAGCGACACCTCCTGCCGCAGGTTCTTGATTGCCCGGATCTCTAAAACCTGCTCCCAGGTATAAATGACGGTCGGTTTCTTGGAATTACCGTACCGCTCTGGCACCACCAGTTCTGTACGGTCGAGATATTGCAGGCGATTTGACGTGGTTCCGGTTAGAGCCAGCGTTTCTTGTCGTGTAAACCCCTCCATTACAGCCATAGCACTCTTTCTTAGCAAACACGTTTTGAGGCAGAACAGTAAACTGCTGCCATCATACGTCAAATTAATTCGGTGTTTAAAAAATTTAACGTATTAGATCCTGGGCATTTATTAATACGTTAGCTTATACTGCGATCAACCGCTATACACTTGAACTACTCAAAAGCTTTTAGGCACCCTTAGGCACAGTTTCAGAGTAGTTGCGTTCACACCGTAGCCCAACGCAAAGTTGATCAGGAGGCAACTCAATGGTTAAAACTGTCCTACCGTCTAAGTTTCAAGAGTGGCGGGGACTCGATCGCATCAACCACGTCGTGCACGAGATGCGCTGTATTTTTCGGGAACTCTCCAAGGATGACTTTGGGATTGATGGCGAGATTGAGGTGGTTGTCCCAAAGGAAGATGGCAAGGGGTATCGAACGACTGGCGGCATTATCAAGGTGCAAGCAAAATCGGGCAAAAGCTATATCCGGCAGAACTCTGCTACGAAATTCAAAGTTGCCGTTGATAGAAATGATCTGGAATTTTGGTACAACGCCACCTTCCCTGTAATTTTTGTTGTTTATCATCCAGATGATGACAAACTTTATTGGAAGGAAATTAAGTCCTACGTTCGTAGCAGCCCCAATGTCTTTAAACCACCATTGGCTATTGCCTTTGAAAAAGCAACAGAGGAATTTACTGTTGCTTGCTACGATTCAATTTGTCAAATTGCCAGTGTTAGCCCACCCAGAGTTTCAACCCAGGAACGGGAGCGCCTTTATTCAAACCTGCTGCTGATCAAACAGTTGCCCAAAGTTATCTTTCATGCACCAACACAATATAAGACGACTGAACAGATCCGAGAAGAGATTGAGGGTTTTGTTCCGCCTTTTTGTATTCATGCAGGTCAGTTATATACACTTTCTGACCTACAAGATAGTCGCTGTACATTAAGAAAATTCTGTGACACCCGTTATATCAGTGAGTTGCCAGCAGATCAATGGTTTCAGGATGAAGGTGATCGGAAGAATTACACATTTCTATTAAATCAATTATTGGGTATTCATCTGCGCCGTTGTGGATTGAGATACAATCCTCACTTTCGACGTAACTACTTTCCTCGACAAAACAAAACCGACACTGTATTTCGTCAAAACTGGTTTAATCTCCGAACGGGTCGGTCTGCTCCAGCTCGAATTGTTGCTAAGTTTTACCAGTATGGGAATAACAAATTCTGGCGACATTTAGCAGTTAATCTTTCCTTCAAACCGATCGGTTCTTCCTGGTTCTTGCAAATTATCCCAAAATACTTCTTTACCAGTGATGGTGAGACTCCTTGGGATAGTTATAAGGTTGGTCCCTATACAACCAGGATCAAGGCTAATGAACACAATATCCAAGTTCTAAATCACATTTTCTTCTGGGCTGATATTTTGTCTCAACAGCAGCCCATGATTGAATTAAAACTAGACTATAAAACTTTGATGGTGATTGAAAAAGAGCCACTCTCAGGGATCGCCAATTTTGCAATCCCTAATGATCCGGCTGTGTATGAAGAACTTCAAGATATTGGTCAATTGAGCTTGCTTGATGAATTATTTATCGGTTCTCAGGAGGATAGTAACGATGAATATTAAACTAGAGTTTCTGTCAGAACCGAAGCTTCAATTTGGTGGATATTTTGAGCATGAGAGTAGTAAAACTGGCTTAGCGGAAGCTGGTCCATTTGGTGAGAACATTCCAGGCTTACATCCTTCTGAAATCAAGTTAGGGTTTATTGGTACGTTAGACACGATATCCAGTGCTAAGGAATGGATTGACCAATGTGGTTCCACCATTGAAAGCAGTAACCTCAAAAAGATTGGGCAACCTGTCCCTTCTGACGTAAGCTCATTATTTCCTGATCAGGCTGCTGAATCTACAGAGCGAACCAGATTGGAAAAAACCCTAGATCCTGATTTTGTGGGCTTCAACCGCGACTCTCCCTTCAAATGTTGTTTTCAAATGAACCAGCGATGGGAGCGCGTGATTCCTCATCGGGAGTTACAAGGAATTTTGAGTATTGAAGATAAAGCGCATTGCATCCGACAATTAATTTCCTTATTTGCTGGACACATTGAAAATCTGGCGACGACTGATCCTTCACCCGATATTATTATTCTTGCGCTGACATCAGAGATTACTGACCAAGCACACTCTGTTAGAATCTCTGGCAATTTTCATCTTAATTTTCGACGGGCAATCAAAGCTGAAGCCATGAAATGGGGTGTGCCAATCCAACTTCTCAAGCGTAGAACCGCAGCGGGTAAGGGGAAAGATTTACAGGATAAGGCAACCCGTGCCTGGAATTTCTGTACTGCTCAGTACTACAAAGCAGGTGGAATTCCGTGGCGACCTACCATGCTGGATAAGGATGTTTGCTATGTCGGTATTAGTTTTTACGTGGCTCAAGATGTTAATGATCAGTTAACAATGCGATCAAGTATTGCTCAAGCTTTTGATTACCTGGGACAGGGTTTAGTACTCAGAGGTGATCCATTCAAATGGAATCAAAAGACCCAAGGAATGTCGCCCCATCTTACTAAAGAAGGAGCTAGCCAATTGATTCAGAGAACACTGAATGAGTACATGAAAGTTACAGGTGTTCCACCGCGTAGAGTTGTGATTCATAAATCTTCTGAGTTTTGGGGCAGTACTCATGGAGAATACAACGAGCTAGATGGATTTTATGAAGGTATTGAGTCAGTTTTTCCAAGATGTGAAAGTGATTTAGTAGCACTCCGACAAACGGGTATTCATCTTTTTCGCGAAGGAAACTATCCTCCCCTTAGAGGAACCTATTTTGCGATCGAGGATAGTGAACACTTCCTCTATACAATGGGCTTTATTCCATATCTCCACACCTATCCTGGTTCTTACGTTCCTGATCCTTGGCAAATTACTCAGCATTATGGCGGCAGTGCTCCTAAAGACTTACTGCGCGAGGTTTTAGCATTGACGAAAATGAATGTAAATAACTGCTCTTATGCTGATGGAACACCGATCACAATCTCTTTCTCGGAATCAGTCGGAGAAATTATGAAACATATTTCAGATGATGGAATTGTGCAACCAAGGTATAGATTTTATATGTGATTAGATAAGTCAAATCTAACTGTAAATTTGGTTCCTTTACCAACTTCAGATTCAACTTCGATAGATCCATGATGTGCTTCCACAATTTGACGCGATAGATAAAGCCCTAATCCATTACCTCGACGTTGGTGATTCCCTTGCCTAAATCGCTCAAATAAAAATTCTTGTTCTTCTGGAGCTATGCCAATGCCTGTATCTTCTACTTCAAGCACGATGAGATCATTCTTTGGAGAATTGCAAATCAAGCGTTGCAGGCGTAGCTCTACTGAACCAGTATCGGTATAGCGGATGGCATTACCAAGCAAGTTAGTTAGTAAACGACGAAGTTCCAGTCGATCGCCTTTTACTTGTAATGAAGTTTGATCAGTATTGTCTACTAAACTCAGATTGAGGATCAAGTTTTTATTTTCAGCTAGAGGAGTAAGTTCTCTAATGACATCTCGACTTAATTCCCAAAGGTCAATATTGTGAAAGTAAAGATCTTTACACTCTGCTTCGTACTGATAGATTTCTAGAAGAGTGTCTATCATTTCTAACAAAGTTTGATTACTTTGAACTACTTGCTCTAAAGAATCTCGCATTTTGGGCAGGGTACTTCCGAAAGCCCCTCGGCGGAGTAAATGTAGGACATGATCCGCTGCAATAAGAGGGGTTCGCAGATCATGAGTCAAACTGGCGATGAATTCTTCATGCTGCTGGTTAATTCTGATTTGTTCATCGATACTGTGTTTCAATCGCAACATTGCTAGAATCCTAGCAAACAGCTCTCGTTTTTTTACCGTTGGGCGGATGACATCGTTTGCGCCTAATGCTAATCCTTTAACGACATTGGAATGGTTATGATCTGCTACCAGCATAATTGGGAAAAAAGGTAGCTCTGGGTTCCTCCGAATTTGTCGAGTTACTTCGTAGCCATCTATGTCGGCAG
>NZ_JBSLYH010000018.1:0-137516 GCF_055793305.1 Calyptranema fuscum S582 | reverse complement strand
CCAGAGACCAGCATCATTTCGCTGCATGAGGGTGTGGGTGTCGGGGTGGGGGTGGGCGTGGGTGTCGGCGTCGGGGTTGGGGTTGGGGTGGGCGTTGGGGTGGGTGTCACACTCACCTGAATTTGGACGGGTGTCGAATCTGCTAGCCTGGGCGCACTATTGCTCAAGTCACTGGCAGTAATCTGAAACGCATCGGCAGTACCCGATGAATTTGCCGGTGGGGTGTAGACCAAATTATCGCCAGGCTCAATCACATCGCCAACGGCTAAAGCCGCACCGTTGCGGGTTAGGGTGGCACCCGGAGCGATCGCCGTAATTCGCAAAATCACCACATCGTTATTCGCATCAGTGATGCTGCTGACCAATTCCTCATAGGTGATGGTGATCGAGGCACTTTGTCCCGCATCAAATAATGTGTTTAACGGGTCGATCGTGGGAGCGCTGTTGATGGAGGTAATCGTAATGTCGGTGCTAGTCGCCGGAATCGTGGCGTTGCCCCCCGCTACCAAAACCGGGAAATTACCTGTGGTTAAAGGATCACCACCTGCCGCGATCGCCCCGACTGTGCCATTATCGCTAGCAGAACCAACGATAAAGGGAATGTTATTGGGACCACCGGCGTGCCGAATCGTTACCGTACCATTACCAAAGTCTCCCCTGGTATCGATGCTGATGCCACTTTCGGATATCGTGTCGATCGCTTGAAACAAATCGGCTTGGACAAACACATTCCCTGCGGTTCCCCCTTCACCGCCCGCTTCAGCATTGGCATCAATAAAATTCACCTGAATGTTGCCTGTGGCAGTTAAATTAACGTTGCTACCAAACTGGGCGCTCAGGTCGCCTGCCAGAATATCCCCCGTTGCCGTCAGGGTAAGATTTCCATCAAAATTAGCACTGAGATTGCCAGCAGTAATGTTTACCCCTTGGATTCTGAGGTCACCGGCATCGGCATTGATGGTGTCGCCTAGATTCATCGAAAATGAACCGACCCCATTGTTATCGGCATCGGCAATAAAGGTCATGGAATAGCCAAATCCAAAATCGAGGGTGGTTGAAAGAATGCCATCTGACAGCGTGCCGATAGTGATGTCGTTGGTTGCCTCTAAAATCACATCATTTTGCTCGAACAGCGATTCTAACGTCGCTTCAGAGATGGTGACAGTTTGACCGGGAAAGTCATCTTGCCCAATTTGCAATGGATTCGGCAAACCGGGCGTATCGTTAACGGCATTGGAGATGATGATATTGGTTGGGTCGAGTAAAAGGGTACCGGGCAGACCGTTCGCCGCCGAGGTATTAACCAGACCCCGGAAGATTAAATTTTCTGCACCTGAAACTTCAACAAATCCACCATTGCCGCGAGTGGCTCCGCCCTGGGCGTTGATAGTACCCCAAAAACTATTGGTGCCATCTGCCCACACAATCACCCGTCCGCCATTGCCGCTGGCTGCACTGTTCGCCGTGATGGTTGAATCTGGGCTGACATAGGTTTGAGATGCCGTTGGCACCGTCCCTCGTCCCTGATAATCGCCGCCAATGTGAACTATCCCGCCATTGGCAGTTCCGGTCGCGTCAATATTGGCTTCGACTAAACCGACGCGATCGCCTAAGACCTGCACCGTACCCCCGTCTGACCCACGCCGAGTAGTGGAAACATCTACTGTCCCAGAGGCGATCGCTACCCCGGCGTCACCGGGTAGATTAGTTGTCGAACCGTTGAGATGAATGCTGCCATCATCATTGACGGTAATTCCCGTGACGTTGGGAATGCTGCCTCCCGTCAACAATTCAGGTAACGATAGCGCTGTAAAGGGAACGGCATTGGGTCTGCCAATCTCGGACGCTCCTAAATTCTGAACGTCCAGGCTCAGTAAATTTCCGGGCTGACTCAGGCGAACTAAATTACCTTCAGGCACAGCCGTGAGCATAATTTGACCACCGGGGGCAATCAATTCTCCAGTATTGACCACCGTGCTGCCCAGCAGCGTCAGGCTTTGCCCTTCGCCGACCATTAACGTTCCGGCATTGGTAATGGCTCCCGCTGGACTCAAGCCGAACGCATAGGAAGTGGGCGAACTGACCAATGCAGCGTAATCATTGGCACCAACAGCACTAAACCAGTCGTTGGCAAACCCAATTCCAGAAGCAGTTGTGGCAGTAAAAGAGGCGGGTAAATCCAGGCGGGCATTGGGTCCAAAAATAATTCCCGCCGGATTCATCAAATACAAATTGGCATTGCCGCCAGTCATCTGGAGCAATCCATTAATGTAAGAGGCATCGCCGCCAGTCACCCGTCCTAAAATATTTTGAATCGTGGGGCGGGTTTGAAAATTGGCAATTTCGTTCCGGGTCAAACCAAATTGCTCAAAGCTATGGAAGAGATTGCGCCCGTTGTTCGATTGTTGTCCACCTGTGATGTTGTAGCGATCGCCATTCCGAATAATTACCGTGTGGGTGCCATCGTTGGCAGGGGTAATAGAATCCGCCCATACGGGTTGCATCACGCCTACCACCGTCAATGCTGTCATTGCCCCGACAAGGGGTAGGGCTGCCCAAAAGCCACTGGCTTGCGGGATGGTAGGGTGATAGTGGGCGATCGCCGATCCTTTGTTAAGTACCGAGGTTGGCACAGGGATGGGTTGGAACGGTTGCGGTTGCGGTTCCAGGGCAAAGTGAACCACCCGTTTTTGACCGATGCGCGTAAGTTTTAGCACAACGTCCAGGCGATCGCTCAATCCTCGGCGTTGCAGGGCATTGGCGATCGCCCGTTTGGTATAGAGAATTTGTTCAAGTCGTTTTTCGTAGGAATTGCTGACTCGATGGCTACGGTAGTAATAGAGCGGTTCAGGTAAATGGCGCACCGGAGCTGTTTCGGACAACCGCAGGCACAAATCGTAGTCATACGCATGTTTAAACGTCTCGTTAATGCCCCCGGCTTGCTCAAATACCGATCTGCGGATTAAGCGAAAATGAAAGGTAAGAAAATCGAGTAAGAGTTTGTCGGGAGAATAAGGGATATTGGCATTGCGCCCCAGGCGTTTGACGTCGCCCTGTTGATTGACTAGCCAGTGGTTGGTGTAAACCATGCCGATTGCCGGATCTTGCTCTAACACCGCTTGCGTTTGTGCCAGAGCCGTGGGTGCCAGCGCATCATCACTATCAACCCACCCTAAATACTGACCGCTGGTTTGGGCAATCGACCGCTGACGAGCGCGAGGAATTCCTTGATGGGTCGAGGCGACAACCCGCACCCGTGAATCCAGTTGGGCATAGCCTTGGGCGATCGCCACGGACTGATCGGTGGAACCGTCATCCCAAATCAACAATTCAAAGTCTGTGTAGGTCTGTGCCAGGACACTTTCAATCGCCGTAGCAAGATAAGTTTCCCGGTTGTAACTGAGAATGATCAGAGAGATAGACGGTTTCATAGCAATGCGGGTGGCAACATTTAATACAAGTTACGCTAACGGTGTTTCCCGATCCGAACAGGAAATCCTCAACTTAAATACACAAGGGGCGATCGCTTTTTACGAAGCGATCGCCCGGTTAATTTTAGGTTGCCCTACTTATAGCCAATTCTTAAGGGATGGTCAGAGTACGGATTCATGACCCTGTAATTTTTGCTGAGAGAGTGACGGCGAAGCCGTCACTCTCTCAGCAAAAATAGGTTTCGTAACATCCCCGATTCTCAGGATGATAGGAGTTGGCAACTTGAATTAATTCAGCAATCGGCTAATGTGACTCCGGTAAGCAGCGTTATCCAGGCCATCCCCCGTGTTTGCCGTTGCCGGATCAATTTGTTGGTTCAATGCGGTGATACGAGCAGAGGTTGCTGGATGCGTGCTGAAAAATGAAGGCACAGAACCCTGACCGCGCAATTTTTCCATGAAAGCGGGCATGGCAGATGCGGCATAACCAGCTCCGATAATCGTTGTTAGTCCTTGCTGGTCTGCTTCCAGTTCATCCTGGCGGCTATTGGGACGACGCAACGCTAATTCGACACCCAGCCCAACTGCCACATTCTGATCCAGTCCGGCAGCAGTAGCAACCCCTTGAGCGATCGCCATCTGCCGCATTTGGCGAACGGCATGACGCCTGGCGATATGCCCAATTTCGTGCCCAATTACGCTGGCAAGTTGAGCTTCGTTATCGGCAATGCGCATTAACCCCGTGGTGACATAGACATAACCGCCCATGGTCGCGAAGGCATTGATTTGCTCTCGGTCATCCACCACCTGAAAGACATAGGGAATATCGGGGCGATCGCTATAGGGCACTAGCCGCTGACCAATTTGATCCACGTAACTGGTAATGGTGGTATCGCGGTATATAGTAAATTCTTCACTGGTCAATTGCTGATTGATCTGCTGCCCCAGTTGGATTTCCTGGCGATCAGACATATTAGACAACTGAATGACCTGAACCCCTCGCAAAATTAAGTCTAGCCAGGAAATTGCAGAAGAAGGAGCAGGAGTGGTGACAATCACCCCCATTGCCACCATTAAGGAGAGCAATCCATAGAGCCAACGGCGACACAATTGTTTATAAAAACTTGAGATAGTAGGTAACATGGCAATCGTATGAAGCGAGCGGCAGAAAAGCTGAAACAAAAGTAGCGATAGTTTCTAGACGTCAGTCTGGTCACTTATGTTGCAATCATAATTCGGTCGCAGGTAAATGGGTATAGCCATAAAGACCCATGGCTTCACCTGACTATCGGGTAGGTAAAATCGACGTTGCTGACTCTCAGGATAAATTTGCCCCTTCCAGCCTTGCTTCTGATAACCATGGGTGTGGTGAGAGAGCCGCGCATTCCGCGCGGCTCTCTCACCACACCTGGTACTTCATGCTTGCAACCCTGAGGTTTTAGTACACAGCCGTTGAGAAAGTAACGACATTGTTTTCTTCATCCACCGTCCCTTGCAATACTTCTGTCTGTCCCTGAACCTGGAGAGTCAAGGTAAAGTCGATGGGACCTTGAGTGTCAGAACAGCGAGAATAAAGGCTGACTGCAATTTTGTATTCTCCTTGAGGTGCTTGAGCCGGAGGCCAAAACACATTCTCAACAGGGCTGGTGACAACACCTTCACATTGGGCATTAGCATCCACGTCTAGTTTCCCGCCCGAGCCAATCTCCGCATTATCAAACGCAACCATCTCGCCGGTGGGGTCTATCACTGCCAGATCCAGATCATCCGTCGTATTCCAGCGCAGAGTTGCCTGAACGTCGCCTGTACCCAACACAGTCGTAGCCGTCAGATGATATTGACCCTGTTCGCCGGGGCTGTAAGTATTGACGATGAGGGTATAAACGCCATTGGTCGGCAACGCGATATTGATCTGAGAGTTGGTGCTGCTGCTGTCAAAGTCATCATTTTGCTCGACCACTTCACCATCGGGCCCTACCAACATCAGGAAGGCGTCAAAATCAGGACTTTCCAAAGAAATGGTAACTTGTTGACCCGCACGTCCTGTAAACGAGTATTCATCGTAGAGACTTTGATCAGACGAGAGCACAGAATCTCCAGTTTCCAAGACCCCCTCGGTGTCGATAATAGCGGCGCTATCGGCATCTGTCGTTTGCTTAGAACCCGCACTCTGATGTTGAGAATTAAACAGGCTGAGTTCCGATTTTGACGACGGCACCGAAAAAATTGATGGGTTAAAAATCTTATCAGAATCAGTGGTTTGCGTGATTTGAGACGGAGTGCCAGATGTCGCGCTCAGTGCATAAACGGGTGAAACGGCAAGGGTAAGTAGAGAAACAAATGCAAACTGCTGAAATCGCATGTCTCGATAGTCTCCTGTTGAGGGTCGTAGGCGATCGCCTATCTATAAAGATCCTGATCCATCCGCCCGGATGGCTGAGCCGGATAAGTCAACCTAAAATCTAAGATTTCCAGCCTTATCCTAATTAAAATACGCTGCAAATTCTATTCCTTAAAAGTATTCCCCGACCGCTTCTCGATCGCGTTTGGAATAGAGTACTTTGCGCTCAGCTAGAGCCAGATTTTTTGAAAGCTATGCGGAGTATGGCATTCGAAAAATAATCTGTACTCCACTGAAGTAAAAATCGCCATCGGTTCGACACCGGGTGTGAGCAAACTTAATACGAAGTAACAAGTAAGGGTTTTGACAAGAGCCGTTAGCACTCCTATCAAAACCCTTACCCGACCTTTTTTCTAGACGAGCATTATCTCAGCCCGCCATCGTTAGAGCATTTTGGGTACAGATGGCGAAGCCTGCCACCTACGCCAAAAACGCGTAAGTCTCGCTAGAAACTCATGTCATATTTAACTAGCACAAATACTGATACGCATCAGGTTCATGTTGGCAGTGGCACAATCACAATAGCCAAAATGCACAACAGCCAAATGAAGGATGGGGAAGGTGCCCGCCCTGGTATTAATGCATTCTATGAGATAACAATTGCTCTTCTAGAGCCGCAATCCGATTGTAAGCAGCGGTGAGCTGAGCTGTTAAACGCTGAATTTGAACGTCTGAAGATAGAACATGCTCGCCGCTCTGGCGATCAGAATCTAAATAGCTGTCGTCCATCAGCACATCTTTATGCTCCATCGCTGCCTCGAAATCGCTGCGGTACTTTTGATTCACGGGATGCCCAAAACTGGCACCAGACTGGAAGCGATTACTGGCATTTCCGGTCGAAGACTTAACTTCTACTAGAACATTAGACACTTTATTACTCAGTCGCTCGATCATCTGGTGCAGCGCATCAATTCTAATGCCCAATCCAACAATTTGCTCTTGGAGAGAATCCATGCGGTGCCCCAATTCCTAAAATAAATTCCTCTTATATCCTAAAGACAAATTTGATAAGACAGGGTTTAGTTCTGAATCATTTAACTTTTGCCAATCTACGAAATATTTCTCAAGCAAGCCCATTGAGGTGGTCTCAAGCTGTTTTGTAGTGAAACAGACCTTTTCTGAGCGTGTTCGATCGACAAAATCGAAAATTATAGATATGATTCACCCCATTAAAGCTACGTAACTTTTTTTTCTCAAGTCGAGAGCTATGTTGTTATAAATCTTTCATCAGTTGAGTCATCAGAGATGAATGTTTCTGTTGACGTCCATCATCGATTAATCTCGTTACTTTAGGAGTCTTTATTGAACTTGGATAAAATCTGCCTCAGCGCAAATGATGCTATCTAGCGATATCTCAAGTTCTTACCTATAGGGCGTTGCAGACGTTTGCACGACAAAAAACTGCTTTTGGAAGCCCAATCTATCTGTCAAATAGAGAATTCGCTAGAGAGGCTTAAAATCCACGTTATACCAGCTCAATCTTGACAAAATAAAATGAGATGACAGATTGATGGTCGAAGAGAGCAATTTTATATAAAGCAAGACTCAAAATCGAATAGCCTTTGTGTTTAGGCTTAAGCATTTTTTCTTAGTCATTCTCCCTGCTTCAATAGATTTTTTTTGGTGGAATTATATTTTGCCATCCTGGTTGAATCACGCCATGGAGATAAATTTTATCCTAACAACCCAATCCTATTGAGGGATACATCAGGGTGATCGATTCATATCATTTCATTGCGTTTGGAACGCGTCTGATCGTCGGTTTTTACGGATCTCCGACCCATGAGAAATACTGCCCTTTTCAAGTAAAGATTACTCATTCATCAACCCGTGATTCTGATTGAGCCATTGACGGGTGCCAAAGGATTGACACGCGATCGCCGCAATGTTTGCCGATTCAACCAGAGCCGATTGAAAATCAGTTTGCAAAATGAAATGGCAGAATGCGCCATGAAAAATATCGCCCGCCCCCAGCGTATCAACCGCTGTGACTTGATGAACGGCGATCGCCCCTGCTTCCTGATGCGTCCAATATTGAATCGGTTGGTTACCATTCGTAAAGGTAATGGCAGTGGGGTTAAATTGCTGGAGATAGGCGATGGTCTGGTCGAGGGTGGTGCAACCAGGAGGACGGAAATTGGCAGAACAAATGGCGTAGTCTACCCAGGGCAATACGTGCTCAAATCCGGGCTTCCAGCTGCCGCCATCCATCACTACTGGGATACCTTGTTGCTTGGCTTGTTGGGCGATCGCTTGTCCTACTTGCATTTGATGCCCATCGATTAAAACAATATCGACCGCTTGCAGAATCTGAGGAGGAATCTGAGTGACATTTGCCTGGGTACGAACGGCATTGAGAGAAATGACAGCTCGTTCTGCGGTGGCTTGGGTCACCAGGATCGAGGACGTGGGGGGGGGTTCAGGACAGTCGGGCCAGAGATCCGCGATCGCCACTCCGTGTTGTTGTAAGTCGTTGAGCACCAGAGATTGACTGGCGTGGCAACCCAGCACCCCGAGCAGGGTGGCGCTGTTGCCCAAGTGGCGAAATGTCACCGCTGCATTGGTTGCTGGCCCTCCGGCTGCCATGGTGTAATCGAGGGCGACCAACTTTTGGTTGGGTTCGGGGAGTTTTGGCGTGAGATAAATCAAGTCAAGGGTCACCAACCCGACAAACAATCCTTTCCCAGACATAAATGCGAATGCCAGAACAATGTTTACTGTCCATGTTACGGTCTACTAAACAATGCGCTGCTAGCTTTACCCATGAACGGTTTGGTTGAGAAATTTCGCAATGGGTTACCCCAACTCGATCATCGAGTCTGGATTTTGATTGCAGGTCGGTTGCTATCGCAGTTGGGCACTGGGTTTACGCTATTTTACGCACCGATTTTTTTTGTTGATCAGGTCGGCATTTCAGCTACTGCCGTCGGTGTTGGCATTGGTAGTGGCTCAATTTCGGGGGTTGTGGGGCGCGTGTTAGGGGGATCGTGTGCCGATTCTCCTCGCTGGGGACGACGCTGGACATTGCTATTGTCGGCACTGGTGTCAGCTGTAGCAGACTTGGTGCTAGTGCTCACTCATGATCTGCCCACATTTGTCATCGGCAATTTGTTAATGGGTTTGGGCATTGGCTTATATTGGCCTCCGGCTGAAGCGGTTGTCGCCGATTTGACCACCGTCGAACAGCGCAATGAGGCGTTTGCATTAACGCGTCTGGGCGATAGTTTAGGGCTAGGTTTGGGCGTAGTTTTGGGCGGTGTGCTGATCTCTCTGACCAAAAGCTATCGTGCGTTATTTGTGATTGACGGAATTTCGTTTGTCGTCTTTTTTGCTGTTATTTACTGGGCGATCGCTGAAACGTTAAGCCCTGATCAGCTGCACCATTCTATGCTTAAAAGTTGGACGATAGCGTTACGCGATCGCACCCTTTTAATTTACGCATCGGTCAACGTGCTATTTACAACCTATTTATCGCAGGTAAATAGTGCTCTACCGCTTTATTTTCATGGGTTTATTGCCTTGCCTGATGCCAGCGGCTTTTCGACCTCTGTCATTAGCGTGTTATTTTCCTGGCATGTGGTGTTAACTGCCCTGCTGCAACTCCCCGTTGCCCGTTATCTCAACCGCTTTAGCCGTCCCCATGCCCTGATATTGTCGGCGTTGTTGTGGGGCATCGGTTTTATTTTGACCTGGGTTACTGGCATTGCCCCAACCGGACATATTATTTGGGCAGTGTTGAGTTTAAGTGTGTTGGCGATCGCCACCGTTGCCTATATGCCATCGGCATCATCGCTAGTGGTGGCAATGGCTCCGGTTTCCTTGAGAGGCGTGTATCTGTCGATCAATTCTCTCTGTTGGGCAGCCGGTTATTTTATCGGACCGACGGTGGGAGGGTGGGCGATGGATCAAACCTCAGCGATCGCCGATAGCTTTTGGGTGATATCGGCGTTGAGTGTGCTGATTAGTATTGGTATTTTGCGATATCTCGAAAAGATTCTGCCATAAATGCCTACAAATAACTGCTGGCTTGACGGCTGAACATAGCGTAATAGCGATCGCCTTGAGCCATCAATTCCTCATGATTACCTTGCTCCATAATCTTGCCGTGTTCTAACACAATAATCCGGTCTGCCAGTTTTGCTAATGCCAACCGATGACTGACGACCACTGCCATACGCCCCTGAGCGATCGCCCGAAAGATCTGATAAATCTCATGTTCGTGTTTAGGATCCAGAGCCGCTGTGGGTTCATCAAATAACAGTAGTTCTACTTGCGATAAACGCATCAAGGCACGGGCGATCGCAATGCGTTGCCATTGACCGCCCGACAAATCGATGCCATCTTCCAATTGCTTACCCAGCGGTGTTTCTAGCCCCTGATTTAAGTCCAAAACAATCTGTTTGATGCCCGCGTCTTGTAAAACCGTGTGAAGGGCTACATCGTCCTGAAGCTGAGGCAAATATCCCCATCCCACATTTTCTCGTAGCGTTGCTGGAAACCGCGCATAGTCTTGCATCACCACCGCAACCCGCGATCGCAGTTGATCCAGTTGCAGCGATCGCAAATCTTGTCCATTCCAAAGAATTGTGCCGTGAGAAGGGTCATACAAGCGGCACAAAAGCTTTGCCAGTGTTGTCTTTCCGGCTCCGTTTTCGCCCACCAGAGCAATCATTTCGCCGGGCTGAATCGTTAGATTAATCTGCTCTAAAATCGTGCGATCGCTACCGGGATAACCAAAGGAAAGATCCTGTAATTGAATGCCCTGCTGCGATCGGCGGACGGCTGTCGTGGCTACCATCGACTCTTGCCCACTGTGCAATTGAGGCTCTAAATCGAGCAATTGAAACACCGGACTGGTTGCCAGTGCCACATCATAAATATCGCCCGTGTTGGCAATCATGATGTAGAGGCTACGGCGCACCTGCAAAATGATGCCCGTGTATAACGCCAGGTCGCCCACCGTATAGCTTCCCCGTAATACTCCCAACACTACGTAGACATAGGGAAAAGCCGCACCAATCCCACCGACCAGTGCCCACAGCATTACGGCTAACGCTCCCTCTTGCCGAACGTGCTGCATTTTGCTAAACATGCGTCCAAATAAGCCTTGCCAGCGATCGAGCAAAACATTTTGCAACGAAAACAGCCGAACTTCTTTGGCGTAAGCATCTCCGGTCAACACTTTGGCGTAAATATCCATCTCCCGTGTGATGCCAGCTTGTGTTTCTTCTACGCGCCAGCTCTTTTTGTGGTGCTTCATTTCGACGTAGATTGAGGGGATAGATGCCGCCAACAGTAACAACGGTACCCACCAGGCGATCGACACCGATACCAGGACCGAGGGAATGAAGATAAAAACGCCCATCAATGTTGCCGCCACGATAAAGGAAAGCCGTTGCAAGCGTTGCATGCCTTTATCCGTGAGTTCGAGCAAATTTAATAAGTCGGGCGTTTCGAATAAGGCAATGTCATCAAAATGCGCCACCTTATGCAACACTTTTCCCTGAGCATAGCCTTGAACGCGATCGCGCAACGCTGCAAATAACGTCGTCCCGATCGAATCAATAGAGTCTACTACCAGGTTTAAAACAACGGCAGCTACCATGCACCAGAGTAATTTGGGTTCACTCAACAGTAGCCCCAGAGCCTGATCGCCAGCACCTTGTCCGAATAACCGGGAGGTTTCATCAATTACGACTTTGCCTAAAAACAACGCGATCGAAGGGCCGGTGCCTGTAAATAAATTCAATAGCGCCAGATTGCGAAGTTCCAGTGGCGCAGCCTGAACAACCATCCACAAACTGCGACGCAGAGCCTGAATGGGGGTCAGTTCTTTGGGTTTCATGGCGGGTAGTCCCTGAAATATAAGGGTTTAAACCAGCCGGGGGGCTGGCTTACAATCACTATCGGTAAGGGTTGTCAAAGTTATGCAGTCGCAGGCAAGGCGTTGTAAAAAGGCGATCGCAGTTTTTGCAACCATAAAACCCGCAAAAGCGACCCAAAGGGTCGCTTTTGCGGGTTTTATAGCCTGAGGCAATTACGTTATGCCAATTTAAACAAATTTTTGCCTACATCAGAGTTCAGAAGGGGCTTGGCAATGCCAAGCCCGTACAGAGATCTGCCGTGCTCTTAATTCAAATTGGTATTCGGACAAGTGATTGATAGGCAGCGATCGCACTTTTATTCAACCCATTAGCATTCTGGTTGCGATCGCATAGCACCAGACCAACATGGTCTAAGCTGATGCCGACGTATCTATCTTTTTGAACCCAAATAGCCAAAAAATTCTGTTTTCAATTTTTTCTAATGCAGCCTTGTATAAAAACTCCTGGCTGGCATAGTGCTGATGATAATTTGCTAGATTTTCTAGCTCTTTAACCACCGCACTAAACTCTTCATGTTCTAGATAAAGACTCTCTAGTACAGAGTTTAAATCCGACAATGCATCTGCCTTAATCGCGGCATTGGGCACTACAACAAACTTTAATTTTCCTGCATTTTTATGCAGTAATTTACGAATATAGTAAGATGTCAGGAGTGAGAGCGCCATTGGAAATTGGATCTATTTTCTAACTGAATCCACAAGGAAATTCTTAATTTAGAATCCCTTCTAACCAAGCTATATTCTGCACCCTGATCGCTTAAAGATTCAACACATAATCCTAGAATCCATGAGGTTGATGTTAAATTCTTCCGCATTTCTGCTGAATGTATTCAGCGATCGCGCGTACGGGGATCACGGAAATTAGTATCCTTTTGTGAAGATAAACTCAGCTTCCGTTAAGAATTGGCGTTTACCTGCAAGGTAAACGCCAATTCCTGGCTGAGGAAATAGCTATCAATGACTCAATATCGCTCTAAAATCTGAGAGGTCTTAGTTTTATTACTGCATTCATGACCTACTGCCTGGGCATTATCACCCGCTATGGGCTGGTTATTGCTGCCGATTCGCGCACCAATGCCGGAGTTGACTATATTTCAACGTACAAAAAGCTGTTTGATTTCTCGTTAAAAGGCGATCGCGTAATTTTACTGTGCACGTCCGGCAACCTCTCAATTACTCAAGCCGTCTTGAATGCCTTAGACCACGACCTCAACGCCTCAGAAACCGAAAACCTTCATACCCTGCCCACGCTCTACGACATTGCTCGCTATATCGGCAGCAAGGTGCGTCATGTGCAAACCGAAGAACGTCCCTGGCTAGAAAAAGACGGGATTGACTACAAATGCACCTTATTACTGGGCGGACAAATTCAAGGGTCAGATCCAGAACTGTATATGATTTATAGCCAGGGTAATTTTATCCAGGCGACAGGTGAAACGCCCTTTTTGCAGATTGGTGAAACCAAGTATGGCAAGCCCATCCTCGATCGCACGTTGCATTTCGATACCTCATTAGAAGACGCAGCAAAATGTGCCTTGCTGTCGATCGATTCCACAATGAAATCTAATATTTCCGTGGGGCCGCCGATCAATCTGGTTATGTATGAAACCAATAGCTTTGAGGTGAAGTACCAACTGCGCCTACGCCTTGGCGATCCCTATCTGGCAGAAATTCGCAAGCAATGGGAAATTGCCCTCAAAGAAGCCTTTGAACGAATGCCCAATATCAAATGGGGTCTAGCATTCGGCGCACCCGGCGACGACATTTTTACCGACTAAATTTTCCGCCTCTGCCAATTCAGGTTCTCGACATCTGCCCTCAGAACCTGTGGGCTTCGACTCCGCTCAGCCCACGAGCGTTGAGCGAAGCCGAAACGCGACACTGTGAGAGTTCAGTGATGTTCTTCAGCAGCAAGCTCTTTAGTTTTGCATCAGACTATCCACTGATTTGCCGAATGCGAAGTTCATACAGCGATCGCCTCCCCTCCATCCCTTCATCTCTCTACCTCTCCACCCCTTCAGCTCTTCATCCCTTCATCTCTCCACCTCTCCATCCCTTCACCTCTCCACCCCTTCACCCCTTCACCTCTTCACCCCTTCATCGTTACCCGCTCTCTTACCACCCGAATCCCTTCCCATGCAGGTATTCGCCCCTCACAACGTTCATCGAGTAAGACAAAGGAAGCGTAGAGATTAAAGGTTTCATCTTGTCTTGTTAGACACTCTTGGCTAATCCTTTGACAATCTTGACGAGTCTTTTTAATTTGCTGCAAGACTTTACGGTTTTTTGAAAGCAGAATGTAGCTTTCCGAGAATAGTTGCCAAAGGGTCAGGTATAAAAACAAATGTGCTCGGATTTCTTCGAAAGTACGATTAATGGCATGACTTAGGTTATGAACACTATCAAGATTGAGGACACGGTCAAGATCGAGGGTATGGTCAAGATTGAGGATACAATTGAGGGCAACGAAAAGAGCGTTATCAAAGGAAAAGACACGGGCAAGGTCACGATCAATGTTATGGGCATGGGCAAGATCATGAGCAAGAGCACTGTCAAGTCTACGGGCACGATCGCGATCGCCCTCTAACGCCTTTTCCAACCGCTCAGCCAGCATGGTTTTCCAGGTTTCTAGCTGGTTTTGATCGATACCGACGACTACGGGTTGCTCACCATCCTGGCACCAACAGCCGATTTGAGGTTCAGAACCGGGATGTTCTTGTACTGCGATCGCGTTCGGTAAGCGAAAGCGAAATTCGCCTACAAAGATAGACGCATCTCCTTCCAGATAGGTATCACCCAGGTTGCCTGCCCACTGGGTTAACCACTGGCAAAACTCGACGGCATCGCTGGCGCGGACTCCTGTAATCGGTTTGGTCGCGTCCGGCGGGGCAAAGCGTTCTGTTGTCCAATGATCGGGTTGGCGATTTTCGCCACTTTTACGTTTCTCATCGATAAACAGTTGGTACTCAGCGCAGGTGATGTAGGTCGGGTCAATTTCTGTCGCCTCATCGATCCGCACCAGTTGCCTTAACCGGCGAGACAGTCGCACCTCGGCTGCCAACCGAAAAATCTCGGGGTCAGAGGAACGCAAACCCCGTTCCAGGGTATCTTCTAGCTCTTTGCGAACATCGCGTTGCACCAATAAACCTTCTTCCAGGCATTCATATGCCAGCGTCAGGGCGGCAACATTTGCCTTTTGCAGGGCTGCCCAGATCAGGTTACTGGCATCGGTTTGTGCCGCATACAGACGAATCGTTTCTTCCCACCAGGGGTCATCGATATTGCGAGCCAGCAACAGTTCTAGATTGGAATCTTTGACTTGTACGGCGGCGAGATATTCCTGAAAGCTTTTGTGGGCAAATTCATAAATTCCTGGCTGCTTCTCCACCAGTAACCCACTGACGTTTTCCACCTGCTGCAAAAATGCCTCTGGGTAGAGGTCTTTTCCGGCAACAGCAACCAGTTTCTCTTGAATCAACAACCCCGCCTGGAGCAGCGTGAATTCCCGCGTCTTTTTTCGCATCCGGTTCAATGCCAACCCTTGCAGCACAGTTTGCTGTTGCGCAGCAGTGAGTTTGTTTGCGGGCAAGCCTTTGGCTTCCTGCCGACGCCCCAACAAGACATCACAAATTTCGGCATACAGCTCAACTCGTCGCCCTGGCAACGCCCCTCGATAGCAGTGAACTGTTGCAATCATGGTGAGTAACAACGGATTCAGCGCCATGGCTGCCAGTGCCGCATTGCCTTTGATCCGACGAATCAGGTCGTCTGCCTGTCGGGTTGCAGTTGCTCTCACACCGGGGTCATCTCGTCCCAAACGGCTCATAATCTCGTTTTGCAAGTACCAATTGCGGACAAAGGCTTGCATTTGGTTGAGATTAAACGGCAGTACTTCTAGCGTTGTCGCTTGTTCCAGGGGGGCAGTTTTGTAACCAAAGGGGCGCGAGGTGATGATGAAGCACGCTTTGGGATAGAGCCGCATCTGTTGGCTGACCCATTGACTCACCTGTTTGCGTTGTTGGGTATCTGCGACTTCATCCAAACCATCCAGCATCACCAGACAATGCCCCTGTTGAAGTCGGGCTGCAAACCATTGGGCTGGCGGATTGAGCGGACGGATCGGGTCTTGCTGTTCGATCAGGCTGGCAAGGGTGGGCGATTGCTCCTGGCAAATGGCGACTGCCACCTGTCTTAGATACAGTAAGACGGGGATTTTGCGGGGAACTTGCGGATGGTGTTGTCTCTGAGTGTTTTGGGCGTAGGTAAGGGTAATGTGTTCCAGTAGCGTACTTTTCCCCGAACCCGGAGGTCCCAGTACTACCAGGCGTTGAAAAGCGGGTTGAGTAGAAATGGCGGCTAGAACATCCCAAATTTCTAAACTGTTGTCCAGATTCCGACTCTGGATCATGGCGGAGGTGACTTTATCGGCACTTTCCGGTGCAATCCGCAGCGGCACAAACACTTTTTGCAAGTCCAAGACAAATGGACCTTTGGTTTTTAACCCTTGTACCCGATAGTCGCGTAAGCTATAAACCAGACTCTGAAGATATTTGAGCTGAAACCGAGAGATCAAGAGGAGGAGCGATCGCTCCATCTGGCTCACCAGCCATTCTGCTAACGTATCGAATCGCGGATCTAACTTCGTAAAGATCTTGATTAACAGCGTAATCACGACCGTTCCAAGTAATGCCAAACCGGCTTGCAGCCATCGAAACGTCAGCGCATAGTGCAGCGTAAACCCCAAGCCTACTCCTGGCGGTCCCCACCCTATCAGAATCGTTTGAATCTGCTTGACCAACTCATCAACGTTGAATGGCGAGTTTTGCCCCTGGGGGTTGCTCATGGAAAAACGAGAGAAAAACTATTGCTACGAGTGTAGGCGATTTACCCCAGCCTGACCTTCCTCGGTACCCTGGCAACTTAAATTACTTCATTAGCAGCCTTACACCATTAAAACCCGTAACGTTTTGGGGAGAGGGTGGCGGAGCCGCACTCTCCCAAAACAGTTATTCAAGTTATTTTTATGAGGATCCTATTAGACGGGATTCACAGGAATAGAAATTGACTATAAAGGCGATCGCATGGCATCTCTCTGTAATCAATCTGTGATTCACGAGGTTTCCCCAGGAAATGAGATATTCTACTTTCTGAAATTTTCAAAGGAGAGTGAGCTATGACTGCCTTAAAGGTAGGCATTAATGGCTTTGGTCGAATTGGTCGGCTCGTCTTCCGAGCTGGCATTAAAAACCCCAATATTCAATTCGTCGGCATTAATGACCTAGTTCCACCAGACAACCTCGCCTACCTCTTGAAATACGACTCTACCCACGGTCGTTATCAGGGAACTGTTGAGGCGAAAGAAGATGGCATTGTCGTAGATGGCAACTTTATCCCCTGTGTGTCGGTGCGCAATCCGGCAGAGTTGCCTTGGGGTAAGCTCGGTGCAGACTATGTAGTGGAGTCTACCGGGTTGTTTACAGACTTTGCGGGTGCATCCAATCATCTAACAGCCGGTGCCAAGCGGGTAATTATTTCTGCCCCAACAAAAGATCCAGAAAGAGTGCCTACCCTTTTGGTGGGTGTGAACCATACCACGTTCGATCCGGCAAAAGATACTGTGGTTTCCAACGCCAGTTGCACCACCAACTGTCTTGCCCCTGTCGCCAAAGTCATCCACGACAACTTTGGTCTGGCAGAAGGCTTGATGACCACCGTCCATGCCACCACGGCGACCCAACCGACGGTTGACGGTCCCAGCAAAAAAGACTGGCGTGGCGGTCGCGGAGCTGGACAAAATATCATCCCGGCAGCTACAGGTGCCGCCAAAGCAGTTACCCTCGTGCTGCCTGAACTGAAAGGAAAGCTGACCGGCATGGCGTTCCGAGTTCCCACTCCCGATGTTTCGGTGGTGGACTTAACGTTTAAGACCGAAAAAGCAACCAGCTACAAAGACATTTGTGCAGCCATGAAAGCTGCCTCAGACGGCGCATTGGCAGGGGTCTTGGGCTATACCGATGAAGAGGTTGTCTCGACCGACTTTCAGGGCGATACCCACTCCAGCATTTTCGATGCAGGTGCAGGCATTGAGTTAAACTCCAACTTCTTCAAAGTCGTCTCTTGGTACGACAACGAATGGGGTTATTCTTGCCGGGTGATTGATCTGATGATAGCGATGGCAAAATCAGAAGGCTTACTCAGCTAACAATGACAGACGTTACGGGCGGCAGCACGGCAACGCCGTGCTGCCGCTCATAAAATTTACGCGATCTATTCTGGATTCAACAGTTCTAATAACGCTGCTTCAGACAGTTGGGGAATTCCTAGTTCCTCAGCTTTTTTGAGTTTTGAGCCAGCCTCCTCACCCACGACGAGGTAATGAGTTTTTTTGCTGACTGACTCCGTTACTTTACCCCCCGCTTGTTGAATTAAAGCTTTAGCTTCATCGCGCTTTAAAGTCGGTAACGTTCCTGTCACCACAAAGGTTTTGCCTGCGATCGCCGTTACGGGGGCTGTGGTGGTATTCGTTACGTCACCGACTAATTGCACACCTGCGGCACGAAGGCGTTCGATCAACGTTTGGTTGGCATGAATTTGGAACCATTGATGAATGGCTTGGGCAATTTGGCTACCGATGCCATAGACAGACGCGATCGCCTCTGGTGTTGCCTGTGCCAGTTGGTCTATGTTGGGAAAGGCTTGCGTCAGAGTTTGGGCATTAACGCTACCCACATGACGAATGCCCAGACCGTAGAGAACACGTGACCAGGGTTGAGATTTAGAATCGGCGATCGCCTTCACCAGTTTTTCTGCCGATCGGTGCCCCATGCGATCGACCGTCAACAGTTGCTCAACAGTCAGGTCATACAAATCTGCCACGGTATGCAACAACTGGCGATCGAGAAACTGTTGTACCCATTTCTCACCCAGACCATTGATATCTAACGCATCCCGACCTGCCCAATGAACTAACGCCCCTTTAAGAATGGCAGGACAGGACGCATTAATACAGCGGGTAACGGCTTCATCCTCTGGTTTGACCACAGGTTCGCCACAGACAGGACAATGGCTTGGCATCTGAAAGCGCAATGCCCCTGCCGGACGCAATTCGGGCAACACACGCACCACTTCTGGAATAATCTCTCCGGCTTTGCGCACCACGACCGTATCGCCAATATGCAAGTCGAGTTCAGCAATGCGATCGCTATTGTGCAACGTTGCCCGCGAAACAGTGGTGCCTGCCAGTTGCACCGGACGCAATTCAGCAACCGGCGTCACAGCTCCCGTGCGCCCCACGTTGACGCTAATGTTCTCAACAATGGTAGGTGATTCTTCGGCTGGATATTTGAGAGCGATCGCCCAGCGGGGAAACTTTTGGGTAAACCCCAGCCGTTGCTGTAAATCAAAGGCATTGAGCTTAATCACCACCCCATCGGTCATATAGGGCAGATCGTGACGAGCTTCAAACCAGCGATCGCAATAGGCTTGTACGTCCGCCAGCGATCCACACAACTGACGATTGGGATTCACCCGAAACCCCATCTGAGCCAGCAATTCCAGTGCATCCCACTGGGTTGAGGGTGCCAGGGTCGGGGGTTGAGTGGTTTGAATAGAGGGCTGACTGGAATCTGCTAACGAAGACCTGAACTCCAGATCCTCAAACAGCTCGGTTTGATCGCCTCCACTGCCGGACTCTACTCCTCTTTGATCGGGAATGTGCAAAGTATAGGCAAAAAAATTCAACCGCCGCTGTGCCACAATTCGAGAATCTAATTGCCTCAGCGTCCCGGCTGCCGCATTGCGAGGATTGGCAAACAACGCCTCACCCGCTTGTTCGCGGTCTTGGTTGATCTGTTGAAACACATCTAACGGCAGAAAAGCTTCACCCCGGACTTCAACCAGCGGAGGTGGATCGGTTAATTTCAGGCGCAAGGGAATTGCCCGGATTGTGCGGACATTTTGAGTAATATCCTCACCCATTACCCCATCGCCTCGGGTGGCACCCCGCACCAACAGTCCATTCTCGTAGGTCAGCGCCAAAGCCGAGCCATCAATTTTCAGTTCGCTAACATATTCAACTTGCTGGGTTTCTGGAGCCGCACGCCGCCATCGGGTTTCCCAGGTTGCCAGTTCTGCATTATTAAACGCATTTTCCAGGCTATAAAGCGGCACATTGTGGCGTACAGAGTGAAATTGTGTCGCCGGTCTTTCTCCGACCCGCTGCGTTGGGCTATCTGCCGTGACCAACTCCGGATGCTGTTGCTCTAACTCCTGAAGCTCTCGGTAAAGCCGGTCATACACTGCATCTTCCATGTCTGGCGCATCCAGAACATAGTAGGCATAACTGGCTTGTTGTAGCAGTTGACGCAGTTCTGCCACTCGTTGGGCGATGTCAGGCATGACCTGTGACACGGTCTCTCCTCATTCCAAACACATTCATTTCAGACACATCACAATAACCCGTAAGGCGTTGGAGACGCAACGCAACCCAACTCTCTACGTCCAATACCAAACACCGTGCTGCTCCGCGCTCAGGAATGGGAATTAAATAACGTTGATGGTTTGTGGTAGGGGCGAACGGCCGTTCGCCCCTACAAACGATTCAATAGTCGATTTTATTTAATCCACGATCCTTAGATAGATTGCGTTTATTAAGTGAGAGCAGTGCTCTATAAGGATCTCACCCAACAACGTGTACTTGACGCCATTGAAAATTGCTATGAATCAGTAAATATGTACTAATTTTGCTGTCGATACCCGTAAAAGTCAATGGTATAGCTGGTGATCTGCACACCTGTTTGTTGTTCAATTTGGCTAATCAAATCGGGGGGAAGTTCGACATGAACATCCATAATCTGGTTGGTATCGAGGCAATTGATGTGACTGTGGGGATCGCTGATATTGCCGTATAGACGACCATCTGCCCGGTCGATACATTCGATAATGCCCTGATCGGATAGGGCTTCCAGATTTTGATAAACCGATGTATGCCCAATCTCTTTCCCTTGTTGATTCAGGCGATCGTAGATTTCGCGAGCAGAGAGATGCTCTTTATCTTTCCAGAGCAGTTCTAGAATAAAAAGACGCTGTTTACTCAGACGCATTCCTAAAATCTGACACCGCTCTATCGCATCTTCTAACGATCGAATCGATTTCCTCGCCGCTTCATTGCGCATATCTAACCACTCTCAATTCGTCTGGCATATAACCTAGAGGCAAGCTCTAACTCAATTGTATTGATAATACCGAATCGTAAAAATGTAATAAACGTTACATTCGAGTCAATCTCATGTGTTAAATGCCGCTTTTCTAAAGCAAACTCACTACAACTTTAACTTACAAATTTCCGGAATGTCTATTTAGCCTATGCCCTGGTGCAGGTTTAGCTTACCCTAGTAGTGCAACCACTAAATTTTGCAGTACGGGGATGGAGGGGGCGCAGCCTCCTCCAAACCTTTAATTTGGCATCCTACTTAGGATCGTGGATTGAATAAAACCTCGATTCATTTTGAGCGAGCGATGGCGGAGCCATCGCTCGCTCAAAATGAATGACAAGGTTATTCATCTGTGCTCCTGAAAGACCTTTGAACCATAAGCGGCTGGATAGCTCTATGAGCACGACTATCAAACTTACGACCGATGAGATTAACAGTCTTGACATTTCTGCGGCTGAAGCGATTTTGCAACAGTGGATACAAGCAGGGGCGATCGCCACTCAAGCACAACACCTCAGCTTTGACATAGACTATTCTCGGGATGCCCACGACCCAAGAGAGCTATCTGAAATTCCAGAAATTCGGCTGTGGTTTGTCCGGTTAGATGCTCGCTACCCCTGGCTGCCGTTTGTGTTGGATTGGGAAAAAGAGTTAGGGCGGTATACAGCCATGCTGGTGCCGCATCAATTTAGCCCAACCGATGGGGTGCAGTTTAATCCAGAAGCGTTGGAAATTTTTGTCATGCACAAAGTGTTTGTGCTGATGGACTGGATGAAACAGCAGGGCAATTGGAGCCGCACCAAGCTCAAGTTTATGACCCAGATTTTAGGCTACGAGTTGGATGATGCCTTCTTCGATTTGTTTACCGATTAAAAATGTGAAAGCCTTATCCGGCAAGCCTTTTAGAAAACACTTCACAGATCCAATCCACGGCTTCCGGTAAATCTGCGGCAATGTAATCGGGCTGGGTATGGTGCTGATAGTCGCCACTGAGAACGCGATCGCCATACCCAGTTTGTACCAAAATGCCCGTACAACCTGCGTTATGCGCCAAGTCAACATCTGTCGCTTTATCACCCACCATAAAGCTTTGGCTTAAGTCCAAATCATGGTTCCAGGCGGCTGCCACTAACATCCCTGTATTGGGCTTGCGCCAGGTTGTCCATTGAGTAAATTGAGGATCAACCCCACCCTCCAGGGCACTGAGATGTGGGCAATAATAAAGCGCATCCAATGTTGCCCCCGCTTCAGATGCCAGCAACCCACTTAAACGTTGATGCAACGCTTCGACATGACTGAGAGGGTAATAGCCCCGAGCCGGTCCCGCTTGATTAGAAGCCAGACAACAGAAAATCCCCAGATCGTTTAACCGCCGAACCGCCTGCGCCGCTCCCGGCACCAGGTTTAAATCCTCGATCTGGTGAATATAGCCCGCTTCAATATTTAAAACACCGTCTCGGTCGAGAAATACCGCTGGCTTTCCCCCCCCATGCTTCATCGCTTGATCCTTTCAGTCTTAAAACTGGGTAAGCAAAAAGGTCGTCGCCATAGCCTTTCGCTTTAGATGAGTGGTCTGAACTTTCTCCCCAGACTTTCTTCTCTAACTTTCTCCCCAGACTTTGGCTAAAACGGTTTGGGGTGCAATGTCAGACATCTTGCCCGTGGGAGACTTGATACCCAGGAATTTATCGCTAGCAGGCAGCAGTTTTGCCGGGTCGGTCGGACCAAACAGCGCCAGAGTATAAACCTGAAGTGCCACTGCCAAGTGCATAGGAGCACTATCGGTGCAGATCATCAAATTAGCACCTGCAATCATGGCAGCCAGCTTGCCAATATCTGCGGGACTGATGATCTTAAGACTCGGACAAACTCGTAGCAATGCCGCCACAAATTCTTTGTCTTCCGGCCCCTGTACCACCACGATTGGCAGTTCAGGTTGCCGTTTTTGGAAATCTCGGATGATCTGTTGCCAATTTTCCACCGGATAGATCTTGTCAATGCCCTTGACTTGTGCCAATTGGCTCGATCCGCCATGAACAATGACATACCCACTACCTGCGATTCCCAGTTTTTTCTGCTCGGCGTCTGCCCAGTCTAGATCTGACTTAGGAATGCTAATGGATAAGTCGGGGCAAGGCGTCTGAATATCCAGACCCAGTAACAGGTCGTGATACATACTGGCAGCATATTGCTCAGTTTTTAAAGGAATGGGGTTTGTTAAAAACATGCTCCCCAAGCTGCCGCCATAACTGATTCGATAGGGAATACCCGTAAGCCAGAGTAATAGCCCTACTCCTGAGTTTTGCCCCAGAGACAGAGCAACATCGTAGGAGCGATCGCGCAAGATACCCAACAAATTTGCCCAATCTGCTGGACTGTTGCGATCTTTGAAGTTAAATCCAATGACATCATCAACCGACTTACAGACTCGATAAGCACCCTTAGCCCTCGGTTCTACAACAACATCTATTTCAGCTGCCGGATAGGTCAGCTTGAGATCGTCGAGAGTAGGGAAAAAAAGGATTTGGTCACCAATCCCACCAGGGACAAGAGCCACGACTCGCATAAAAAGTTTTTACACTTACGTTTATTGTCAGGATTAACGTAGCATCTTTTCGGAGTGTTAACTAACCCTCTGAGCGATTAAACTGCTGAAATGCCCGAAATCGACCCCTAATGAGATGGATGAAACGGTTTGTGGGCGCTTGCTACACGGTCGGATCAACGGGTTCAAGCAGCTCCCCTGATTCTCTCTACAAAAAGTATCAACTCCGTCACATTCATTATCAATTCAGAGTAATCGGCGTAGGCTTGCGGATTTTATCAATTCCACTTCGTTTTGGACGAGCGACGGCGGAGCCGTCGCTCGTCCAAAACGAATGACAGAGGAATTGATCGGCGATCCGATGTCGTCCTAAAAAAGTAACGATTTTTTGTGGCGAGGGCTTTTTGTGGCGAGGGCGTCGCCCTCGCCACAAAAAATCGTTACATAAATACCACTACCCGATCCGATAAGCGATTAAGACAGCGTGCAGGATTTTAACCATCGCGGCGGTTGTTCCCGGGCAAAGCCGTCCTTACGTTTTTAAAGATTTGATTAGGGCTAGGACGGTCTTGATCCGTAGAAAATTTAGCTGGTTGGCTGCCGGGGTTACTTTTCAAAACGCCCTCAAACCCTGAGAAAACCATCGGTGTCATGACGATTTTGTGTAAGCGATGGAGTTTTGTGGTCAAAAACGATACGGGTTATTGCCGCAGGGCTACGGACTCTTCTGGCATTGCCTGCTGGATTTGGTTTGATAGGTCTTTGGCGGGAAAGGGAATGCTAAGAAGAGAAAATTTTGTGAACAAAACTTTTTCTCCAGGTGTTGAGCCTATTCTTGCTTCATAGACTCTTCAACGTTTTACGGTGTTCAATTCACCTCTCCATCGACCATAAATAGTTTAGAAACCTTAACGTTTGACACCCTTAAACCCGTGCAAATCGCTACTACAGTCTCCCAAGTATCTTCAATGCATAGTTCTATCTCAAGGGCGATCCCCTTTATGGATCTCCAACTTATGCATCAGCCCATTCAAGCCGAACTGGAAAAAGCTGTCCTGTCTGTCATGCAACAGGGTGATTATGTATTGGGACAGGCTTTAGCAGAGTTTGAAACGGCGTTTGCTAACGTTTGTCATACCCAATATGGCATTGGGGTCGCTTCTGGTACAGATGCGATCGCTCTGGGGTTACAAGCTTGCGGCATTGGACCGGGTGATGAGGTAATTCTTCCTGCCAATACATTTGTAGCGACGCTCATCGGCGTTCTGCGATCGGGGGCAACTCCCGTATTTGTAGATTGCGATCCTAAAACCGCATTGCTCGACCTGATGGCAGCCGAAAAAGCGATCAACCCTCGAACCCGAGCCATTCTTCCAGTCCATCTCTATGGTCAGATGGTGTCTCCTCGGCAACTGCTCGATCTTGCCAGCACCTATGACTTGATGATTTTTGAAGATGCGGCTCAAGCCCATCTGGCAGAAAGAGATGGCTATCGGGCTGGTGCGGTTGGCACTGCTGCTGCGTTTAGCTTATATCCCAGCAAAAATCTGGGTGCCTTTGGCGATGGTGGCATTTTAGTCACCCGCGAATGGATCATCGATCAAACGATGCGATCGCTACGAAATTACGGTGCGCCTCGCAAGTATTACCATACCGACTACGGCACCAATAGCCGACTGGATACCGTGCAAGCGGCTATCTTAAACGTAAAATTGCCCTATCTGGCAAACTGGAATCGCGATCGCTACGACATTGCTCAACAGTATGATGCCTTACTAGAACCTCTCAGCCACCGGGGTATCGTCCCTCTAGAAAACCACAGTGATGCCGGACACGTCTATCACCTCTACGTCATTCGCCTGACCGAACAGTGCCCGATAGACCGCAACACCCTACAAGCTAAACTGGCAGAACAAGGCATTCAAACTGGCATTCATTACCCTACCCCCTGTCATCTGCAACCGGCGTTTCACCATCTCGGGCATCAACCCGGTGATTTTCCCCACTCAGAAGCACTCTGTCAGGAAATTCTCTCGTTGCCCATGTATCCGGGCTTGACCACGCCTCAAATTTCTCAAGTCGTTGCTGCGATTGAAACAATCGTTGCGTCAGCCCCGATTTCAGCGCAACAATCATACAATCTGTTGTCATAGGCTAACCATCATGGAAACAAGGCATCGGCTTACCCGAAACCTTGAACGTTATCTGCCAATAGGACTGGTAGCTGCACTATTGTTGCTGCTTTACGCGCCTTTAGTGATCTACTGGTACGATGGCTGGCTGAATAAATCTATTAGTATCGAGCACGAATATTTCAGCCATGGGCTAATCGGGTTACCGTTTGCGGCATATCTGGTGTGGCTCAACCGCAAAGAATGGTCAAAGTTGCCTGATCAGTCTCACTGGTCAGGCATTGCCATACTGATTGTTGGCATCCTTTGCTATCTCAGCAACTTAACCGATTTGCTGAACCTTTCACTTCCCCTTGTTTTGATCGGACTCTG
This sequence comes from Calyptranema fuscum S582, assembly GCF_055793305.1. Classification (NCBI taxonomy): domain Bacteria; kingdom Bacillati; phylum Cyanobacteriota; class Cyanophyceae; order Oculatellales; family Oculatellaceae; genus Calyptranema; species Calyptranema fuscum. The sequence continues at coordinate 111,539 of NZ_JBSLYH010000018.1, read as the reverse complement.
TCTCTGGCTCAAAGGCATACCCGGTTTATCGCTTCAGGGCTTTGCACTGGTTTTAATCTTTTTTGCAACCCCGAATCAAATTCCCTATCTGATTGCGCCCTACACCTTACCCTTGCAGAGCTTCATTGCCAATATGGCGGGCTTTATCTTGCTGCAATTTGGCATGAACGTTCGGGTCGAGCACATTTATCTGTTTGTGAATGATCGGATTGTAGAGGTTGCCCCCTACTGTGCCGGATTGAAAATGCTATTTACCAGCTTTTATGTCGGGTTAATGCTGCTGTATTGGACAGGAAATTGGACATCTCGTAGCAAAACTATCCTGTTTTTTACTGGAATTGTTGCTGTTAGTGTTAGTGCCAATATTATTCGCAATACATTGCTGACCTTTTTTCATGGCACGGGTCGAGAAGCCGCATTCGATTGGTTGCACGAAGGCTGGGGAGGCGATGTCTATTCGGCACTAATGCTAGGGTTTTTAATGGTGCTGCTGAAATGGATTGAACGGCTGTTTAGTCCTAAACCCGAACTAGAACAAACGACCTGAGGAATGGGGGTAGTCCTAGAAATGTAATGATTTTCTGTAGCGCGGGCGTCGCCCGCGCCACAAAAAATCATTAGATGAATACCACTACCGAAGTGGGAAAGGATGACCCATTAAAATAAAAAACTAATTTTTGGTGTGAGAGTGGGGGCGCAGCCCCCACTCTCACACCAAAAACTACGAGTTTATTAATTTCGGTTTCTCACTGAAGTTCACTTACACAACGGTTAAATCCGATGGTGCCCCTGACTCAACCTTCTCGGCGATCGCAACTGATTAAAATTTGGATCGTTATTTTTATCCTGGCGATCGCCGCAGTTCATGCGATTCCAAACTACGTCACCGGGCAATGGCTCTGGGTCAATCCGCCGCAACTGGAAGCAACCTCCGAACTGCAAACCTTGCAAAAGCAAGGGTTAACGTTAGCAGGTTGGCAAAGTACGGATCATCGGATTGATGAAATTGGCGGTCATAAATGGTCTATCCAAACCCTCTCACCGGATATGCCCAATCCGCCGACCGATCTCCGAGGTCCCGTCATTTTAATGATGCGCCCGCAAACGTTCTACAAAGATCAGCCGCAGATAGACTGGACGGATGTGAATGGCATTGAGCACTGGACGGCGGATCATCACCAGACGCTGCAAATCTCCGTCCCCAGAGCAGATGCTGAGCCGGGGCAAACTAAAATTCGCGCCCAGTTTTTTAGAGGCTGGAACCAGAAACAAACCTATGCCGTCCTGCAATGGTATAGCTGGTCAACTGGGGGCAGTCCTTCCCCCGGAAATTGGTTTTGGTCAGACCAACTGACTCAACTCAGGTTTCGCCAACGAATGCCCTGGATTGCAGTCAGCATTTTACTGCCGATCAAACCCCTCGGAGACATCGAGTCCGTGCGACCCTTAGCAGAGTCTTTAGGGCAAACTGTTCAAGCTACTTTAATGCAGGGTCCGCTTAGGTTAGAGTCTACTTAATCCAAGCATTCAATCAACGGAGTTCGTCACTATTTCTAGTCTCATGATGAAAGCCCCCTCTCAGCTCCTGCGTCGGTTTCAGGCTATTTCTCTGATTCACCTGTATGCGATCGCCACCTATTTGCCGCTGGCGCTGTTGTTGTGGATTGCCCACTCAGCGACAACTCCCTCTGGTGCGATCGCCCAGACGCCTGAATCGTCTTACCCGCCGCCCACTGCCGATAGTCCACCTACGACTACCGAGCAATCCTTAGAAGATGCCAGGCAAAACCTCCTGACCCCGACCGGAGAAATCAGCCAACCCAGCCCCATACCGATTGAAACACCAGGATTTGATGTGAATTCTTCCTGGCAAGATCCGACGTTTAATAGCTATCGTCTGGGGCCCGGAGATACGGTCTTTTTTAATGTTAAACAATTTCCAGACCTGAGCTTTCAGGGGTCGCTCGACCTGCAAGGGAATGTGATTATCCCCCTGGCGGGTGTGCGTCGTCTTCAGGGGTTAACGATTCCAGAAGCAGAAAATTTAGTGCGCACAGAGCTGAATCGCTATGTGATTGACCCAGACGTCGAAGCGATTTTGACGGCTCAACGTCCTGTGCAAGTAACCGTTGCTGGGGAGGTTGCTGCTCCCGGTCTTTACGCCCTGCCCAATCCTCAAATTGCAGTGGCGATCGCCTCTGCCGGGGGCACTACTCGCTTAGCGGATCTCCGTGCCGTGAGAGTGCGTCGCTATCTTGATGACGGCTCAGTTGTGGAACGGAATATTGACCTGTATACGCCATTGCGAGAATCTAATTCCATTCCAGAAATTCGTTTGGAAAATGGTGATTCGGTGATTGTGACCAGTCTGGACGGGTTAGACGTAGACGATTACGATCGCAGCTTAATTGCGCGCACAACCCTGGCACAGCAGCAAATTACAATTCGTGTCTTAGATTATTCTGCGGGTACTGGCGGTGCCAGAGGATCCGCAACCTTAAGAAATATCGTTCTTCCTAACGGCAGCCGATTTTTAGATGCGCTAACCAATATTTCACCCAGTCTGGATAGAGCGGATATGGGTGATATTGCCTTAATCCGGTTTGACCCGATTTCAGGAAAAGCCATCACCCAGGAAGTTGATGGTCGTCATGCCCTGCGAGGCGACATGGCTGAGAATCCCCCCGTTGAGCATAATGATGTTATCGTGGTTGGGCGTAATCTCATCGCTCGTATTACCTACGCCCTCAATACATTTACCCAACCCTTCAGAGATGTGTTGGGCTTTGTTCTATTTTTTGATAGTTTGACAAATAGTGCCAGCGATTTGTTTAGACCATCCGGAGATGACGATAATGACTAGGCAACAGATAAATGAAGGATAAACCCTAATGTTTAGGTTCATCACTTCTGCTGTTGCAGCTTTAAATTTTGCAAACGATTAGCACTCTATTATGTAGTTATGGCTCCACCGTTTGTTAAGCGTTATTTAGTAGCTCTCGATCGACACAAATGGGCTGGAATAGCTGGGTTTGCCGTAGTTCTTGGTCTTTCTGGGGTTGCAGCCTTGCAACCCGCTCCTCCGGCCAGCTATCTGTCGCAAGCATTGCTGACCTATGCAACGCCTCCTGTCACCCTCTCTCAAACCGGAGCTGAGCTACAGCAACGTGGTCAGGGTCTGACCGCAGAAGCATTACTCTCCGATTACGTGATAGAGCTGGTTTCCAAAAAACTGGCGGAACAGCAGGTGCAAATTGATCCAAATCTTCTCCGGGTCAATGCCAAAGTAGTTGTTAACCCCGATCAAACCGAAGAGCAGCCTGGTTTTTATGTTTTAGTCAGCTATCAAGACTCAAACGATGAACGAGTGCAACTGGTTAATACACTACTGGTTGAGGCAATTATTGAGCAGAGTCGCCAATTTAATGCTCAACAGTTAGACAGAATTTTGACCAATTTGAATGAGCTATTGCCCAAGGTTGAAGGCGAACTGCGAGCCGCCGAACAAAATTTAGAACGCTATATCCGCACCGAGGGTCCCGCGATTCAAGCGGCTGAAGACGGCAATTTGCTAGGAGCCATTGCGGGTGGGCAAGAACAGCAGCGACAGATGATCTTAAGCATTCAAGGGATTGATGCTCAGATGCAAAGTTTGCAGGCGCGGTTGGGCTTATCGCCGGATCAAGCCTATGCCTCATCTGCATTGAGTGCTGACCCGATCGTGGCTGACTTACGCGCCCGGATTCACGAAAGTGAAACGCAAATGGCATTGCTGAGTCAGACCTTGCGCCCTGAACATCCCACGATGGTAGAGCTGAGAAACCAGCAACAGGCGTATGAGCAAATGTTGCAACAGCGAGTTGTCGAAGTGATTGGGGGTGGGCAGGCGGCTCCTTTGAATGCTGCGTCATCTATTCGGCAGGCCAGTAGTCTCGATCCGGCACGACAACAGCTGGCAGATACGCTGGTTAATCTGAAGACTCAACGCGACACGCTGGTCCAGCAACTATCTACCCTTCGATCTTCGGAACAGCAACTCCGGCAGGAATATTCTGGTTTACCCAATAAGCAACTCGATTTAGCCCGATTGCAACAGCAGGTTGCCCTAAAACAGTCGTTTTATGACCAGTTGCAAGCCCGCTTAACGGATGTCACGATCGCCCAAAATGAGACGGTTGGAAGCCTGGTCATGATTCAGGCACCCCGGACGGAGTTGGCGACCGAGCAGACCAGTAACCCGATTGTGATTTTGGTTGTCGGGGGCATTGTAGGCATTCTGGTTGGCGGCGGTTTGGTGCTGTTGCTCGATTCGTTGGATGCCACTTTCCACACCTTACCGGATTTGCAGAATGCTCTGAAACAGCAGGAAGTCCCGGTGTTGGGTCTGTTGCCCTTACTGCCCGTAACCGATGCAGATACGATTCCGGTGATTTTGGAACCCGATTCGCCTTATATGGAGCCTTACGAACGGTTCCGCAGTAATTTGCGACGGGCAGCGGTGGGGGGTAAGCCCCTGAAGTTGTTGTTGTTAACCAGTACGGTTAATAGTGAAGGGAAAACGGTTGCCGCTTACAATTTGGCGATCGCCTCTGCTAGAGCTGGTAAACGCACCCTGTTGATTGAGGCAGATTTGCGATCGCCATCCCAGGCAAAGGCATTAAAAGTCGCACCGGACCCCGAAAGCGCCATGGAACCTCTGCGTTATTACGGTCAGTTGAGCGATTGCATCCGTCTGGTTCCGGAAGTTGAGAATCTCTATGTGTTGCCCAGTCCGGGTGCCCAACGGCAAGCCTCAGCCATTTTAGAATCGAGCGAAATTCGACGATTATTGGACGATGTCCGAGGTCGGTTTGATCTGGTCTTGCTCGATACCCCTCCCTTAAGTCGATATAGCGACGCCTTGCTGTTGGAGCCGATGACGGATGGCATGATCTTGGTAACACGCCCTGGCTTTACCGAAGAAGGCTTACTCACCGAAGCGGTTGAGCAATTTGCCGAATCGGAGGATCTACAATTCCTGGGAGCCGTGATCAACGGAGCTGATATTGTCATTGAACAGAGAGAATTTGAAACCGAAGACGATCGCTTCCTGGTTGAAGACTTTGAAAGCCAGGAAGACCCTGATCGAGTCGGCATTTCATAAACATCTCATCAGACAGACCCGGCAGATATAGCAACCGTCGAGACGGTTAAATCAGGAAGTTATGTGAGAACCCGCGCTCCGCGCGGGTTCTCACATAACCTTTATCTTCATCAACCCCTCGACTGCTATAAACTCAGGGATTGGGGTTGGGAGTGCGGCGTCGCCGCACTCCCAACCCCAATCCCTACCTTTTTGTCATGTCAATCTTTAGCTTCGGGGGCTTCGGGATGAGCGGGGGCAATGGGTGCAGACGTGATATTGTCCACTGCCAGATTTAGTTGATACGAAATGGGATGAGACCCCGTAGCAACGATGACAAATTCATAAAATCCTGATTGCGTCAGTCTGCCAGACCAGACCAATTGTTGAGAATCTTCCAGAATCGCAGGCAATTGCGCCGTCGGACGAGGCAGATAAATAGAAAACTGGGCTTGCTTGGCATCAGTTTGCATATTGACCCGCATGATTTGCCCTTCCGACAAAGAGGCGATGTAGACTTTGCCCTCGCCTGGATTAAGGGTGCCACTGACCTGTGTACTAAATTGACCCTGAGCAAAAGTAATGGGTGCCAGCGTTTCACCCGCTTCGAGGGATTTGACGGTATCAAGGGCGATCGCCTGCCAGACCTGTCCGATCGGTTGGTCGATAAAAGTCTGGTTCCGGTATTGGGGAAACAGCTGAAAGAATCGTCCGTCTGTCAAATCATTCAACGAACGACTACCGACATATAAGCGATTGACACGGGTTTTCCAGGCTTCCCGATCCTGGGGGGTATAGCTTCCCAATTGACTCAGCGCTTCTGCGCTCAACTGTTGATCCAACGTATCCAGCCAGTCGCTGGCGATCGCATCCCACTTTTGCCGCCATTCTGCATCGTCTGGACTTGCTGTCAGCGTTCGTCCTTGTTGATCGGGATAGCGACTGTAAAAACTATCATTGGTCAGTTGTGTCAAAAATTTGGCGTCTACCCCCAACTCCTGATAACGTTTGACCAGTGCGGCTTTTCGTTCTTGCTCTTGTCGCGAAAAACTGTTTGTATCGCCGTTCGTGCCGTTACCGTCTGGGTCTACTCCTTGTCCAGATGAACCCAAGCTGGATAGCACGGGTATCCAGCGATCGCGAGTCCACCATATCGCACCGCTGACGGCACCACTGAGTAATATCACCATCACCCCGATCCACCAACCGGATGATCGGCGATGGGCGGGTGGGGTTGCTCTGGGTGCGTAAGCATTGGCAGCGGCAGCAGGTGAGACTGCCTTTGTGGGTAGAGCTGTGGATGGGTAGGGAGATGGATAGGCGGGTGCAGGAGGCGATGCAGGTGATCCTGCTTGAAAACCGGATGGTGCAGAGGACTGTAGAGGAGATGCCGTAGGCACGTAGTTGTTAGCGCCATTGAACGCCGCATACTGATCTGGCAGAGAGGGTGGTATCGACCCTGAAGAAGCCGGTTGGAGATTGAGCGATCGCATCACCTCTGCCGCAGATTGAAAGCGATCGCCCATATGCGGTGACAACATTCGTTCGATAGCCGCCCTGAGTGGTTGACTCAATAAGACCTGCGAGTACCACGCATGCGGTTGGCTGAGCAATTCTTGCGGCTCTTTGCCCGTCAGCAATACCAGTACCGTCATCGCTAAGGCATACAGGTCACTATGAGGAAACGCTTCGCCCAACTGCATTTGCTCGGCAGGGGCATAGCCTACTTTACCCAGTCGGGTTGCGGGAGTTGCGGCAACGTGACCCGGTTGGACAAATTCAGACGCGGCGATCGCGGCTACCTGTTTGACGCCACCAAAATCAATCAACACTGGCAATTGGTCAGACGTACGCCAGATCAAGTTGTCGGGGGCAATATCGCGATGAATGACGCCGACGGAGTGGATGTAGTGCAACACAGGCAACACATGACTCAAAAATTGCCGGATCTCCGCTTCTGTGAAGTAAAATCCTTGCTGCCGACGAGTTTCTAAAATTTGGCGATAGGTCTGTCCTTCGACATAATCCTGTACCAAAAACAGCCGTCCCTGATGATCGAAATTTGCCTGAAACATCTCTCGAAATTTAGGGATTTGTGGATGCTGTAGCCGATAAAGCACCCCGGCTTCTCGCTCAAATAATTCTTTTGCCTTCTGTAATGCCTGACTGCCCTGCACTTGAGGGGCAAATTCTTTCAACACACAGAATTCATTAAACCGATGCCGATCGGTTGCCAAATAGGTTTTGCCAAAGCCACCCTGCCCCAATTCTCGTTTCACTTCGTAGCGATCGCCCAATGTCATTCCTAGTTCAACCCGTTGACCGGCAGGCTCTAACTGCTCGCCACAGACAGCACAAAATCGGTAGTTGAGTTGGTTGGCATGACCTTTACGGCAATAGACAGATGGCATAAATGATGGGCGTCTCCTTAGCAAAGTCTGAAGGGTCAGTACTCGCGTTGCGAATACTAAATTTTGCAATATGGGGTGTGGGGACGCAGCCCCCATGCAGGGGTGTAACCCCTGCACCCCGTTGTAAAACTTTGAATCGAGTCTATCGGGGTGTTTCACGGGTCGGAGGCGAAGCCCCCGACCCATCCCAGAAATGCCCTGGATCGTCTGAGCGTGCGTAAATCCTGATGGTGTGCGGCAGATTGCACAGCACACCTGTAGAAAAACATACGCGATGAAAGCTGGCAGACTCCTAGCTTAGCTTGATCGATGGTGCGGATGCTGGAGTCACCCGATCGGGCAATTTCCGGCAGCTTGGCTTCCGTGCTTTATTGATCAGCAGTAGGGGTAACTATGTCCGGTTTAGATTGCTTTTGGCTGAAAAAACTTTATCTATGGCACCTTCAACTCGACGACCCGGATTGGCATATAAAGACGGATTGAAGCAAGTTGTCCGCCAAGGCAGCAAGTGGTTAGAGCGGTTTAAGAGCCCACCCGAATCGGCAGACTTTCGCGCATGGCGACACCAATTTTTGCGCGATCGCTTTCAAATTTGTTTGTGGATTGCGTTTCCGTGTTACTTCACCCTGGTGTTGCAAAACATCTATGAAATGTATCTACGGGCAGATGAATTCAACGAGCAAGTCACCCGCATGTTAGGGGACCCATCCTTTGCCGATCGCTGTCGAGACGTCTCAATGATCACCAATTGGGTCATTGGCATTTTGTTGATTGCCTGCTTTATTTTGCAAAAAACAGCCTGGGGCAAACGCTATCCAGCGCAGTCTTTTCTGTGTTTTTCCTGGTCTGTTACCCTGATCCCACAAATTATTGGGACACTCATGCAGTTGCCCACGATCGATCCATCAGGGTGGTCGCTGGTGTTTTTAGCGCAGGCAGCATTGATGCCAGTCAACTGGCGATTGCATTTGTTGTCGCAGGGAATCACACTTCTCTATTACGTGGGTGTGAATCCAGTTTTGGGTTTAACTCAGGTTGGTGATGTCCCGATTTACAATTCGGGCATTTTTATCTACCTGTTTTGGTTTTGTGCCATTTGTGATCTGGGAGTTTACATGTATGAACAACTCAAGCGGGCAGAATTTGAGTCGCAGCGGCAGTTAAAAGTATTTCTGCATTCGGTTTCTCACGATCTGCGAACACCCGTTATGGGCACATCTATCGTCCTGCAAAATTTATTGAAGACTCCGGATCCTAAAATTTCAATCGATCGATCTGTCCTGGAACGCTTACTGCAAGGCAGCGATCGCCAACTTACCTTGATCAATTCTTTACTAGAAGCCCACGATTGCGAAGTCCAAGCCTCTCACCTGCACTATCAACCATTGCCATTGCATACCCTGGTGACATCGGTATTAGCCGAACTCGGATCATTGCTCGACAAACACGACATTATTGTGATTAACCGGGTCAGTCCGGATTTGCCGTTGGTGTATGCCGATAGTGATCAACTGTGGCGCGTCTACTCCAATCTGATTACCAATGCGCTAAAACACAATCCTTCTGGGATTACGCTAACGTTAGATGCTGAGGTGATTTCAGCTTCACCCAAACGCGGGCAAGACGTTTTGGAGAAGCGATCGCCTCACCAATCTTTTCATCTCACTTCTGCTTCAGACGCTGAAAAGGGTGTCTGGTCTGCCTTACATCCTGCGACAAAACTCCTCCGCTGCACTGTTCAAGATAATGGCATTGGCATCGATCCTTACCAAAGCCAACACCTGTTTGAACTCTACAGTCGGGGCAAGCGTGCCCGCTATATGCCAGGAATCGGACTGGGGTTATACCTGTGTCGGCAAATTATTCAAGCTCATGGTGGACAGATCGATGTCATCAGTCGCCCCAATCAGGGGTCCACGTTTTGGTTTACCTTAAGGATCACAGATTAATTAACCTGTTGAGAGAGCGACAGCAGAGCCGTCGCTCTCTCAACAGCCAAATATAGTAATTGAAGGGTTAATTAGGACGGGGTGCAGGGGTGGAACCCCTGGCTGGGGGCGCAGCCCCCACACCCCCACTGTCCTAACCATCTACCCAATTGCTATAGAAACGGTATAAGGCTGGTGTAATCTACTTTCAAGCCTGACGACTCAATCCATAGGGCAGAATCTAGTAGAACCAAGGTAAAACCAAGGGCAAGATATTCATGCAGAGCAGGTTTACGCTTCCCCTAGTACTGCTCAGCGTTGTTGCAGCGATCGCCTTTGCGACCCTGTGGATGCGTGAGCAAAAGTATGTTTACCATCTCACCATTGCAACCGGCGGGAAGGATGGCGAATATTATGCCTTTGCCCAAGCCCTGGCTAAAGTGGTCACTCAGCATCATCCGCACATCCAGATCACGGTTAAGGAAACCAACGGCTCTTCAGACAATATGAAACTGTTGAGCCAGCAACAGGTAGACCTGGCGATCGTTCAAAGCGATACTCCCGTCACCCCTTCGGTCAGAGCTGTTGCCTTTCTCTTTCCCGAAGTGTTTCACCTCATTGCAACGTCCGACTCTGGAATTGAAACGATCGCGGATTTGCGAGGAAAACGGGTTGCCTTGATGCCCGAAGGCAGTGGTTCCTATGACTTATTTTGGATTTTGAGCCAGCACTATGGCATGACAGAAGCCGACTTTGAGCCTGTGCCATTGCCCCCAACCGAGGCTTACGACGCCTTGCGCCAAGGCAACGTTGATGCTCTATTTCGAGTCATTGCTTTGGGCAGTTCTTCTATTCAGGGACTCCTGCAATCTACCCAAGCCCAGTTGATCCCCATCGATCAGGTTGAAGCCATGCAACTGGTTTATCCCTATTTAGAGGCAACCCAAATTCCCAAGGGCACCTACGATGGCAGCGTTCCCCTTCCCGATCAAAATTTATCAGTTGTCGGGGTTCGAGCAATCTTAGTCACCCACGATGATGTCGATGAACAGGTGATCCACGACGTGACTCAAACCTTGTTTGAACTTCGTAACGAACTGGTGTCGATTTATCCCAGGGCTGCTCGCATCCATCTTCCCGAAGCCAATGAAAATTTAGGAATTCCACTCCACGCAGGTGCCAAAACCTATTACAACCAGGATCAACCTAACTTTTTAGTGGAATATTCCGAGCCGATCGGGTTGTTGTTATCCATGTCTGTCCTTTGTCTTTCCGGTATTTGGCAATTGCGACTGTGGCTGGTCGAAAATCAAAAAAACCGAGCAGATATGTATAACCTGGAAATTCTCGATTTATTAGAGCAAGTGCCAGCCATTGATAATTTGGAAGAACTGGAAGCCCTGCGACGCAAATTATTTGAAATCTTTCGCAAAGTTGTTGTCGATTTAGACAAAGATCGAATTTCACCGTCGTCTTTTCAATCGTTTACTTTTCCCTGGGAAGTCGCTTTAACCACTATTCGTCATCGAGAAATGATTTTGAAAAATACCACACTCATCCCTAGGAACGTATCGGAAACGTGATGAGACAGGTTAATGTTACTCATCTTTATATAGCAATCCTAAATCAGTTGTGAAAGCGCCCACCCGAAAGGCGAGTGCTTTCTAATAGCGGATCATTTTTACAAATTAAAGAGGAGTGCTGTATGTAGGCTCTAAGTCAGCTAATGGCTGCTAGAGCCATTGAGGATAAAGATATACTATAGGTGCAGCATGGCTTCAAGGGATTAAAGCAATGGAACCTAACCCGTCTGACAACAGTGCCAATCTCAGTTTTTTTGGGAGTGATGTTTCTCAACAGAACGTCTACAGTGCTTCGCAAGGGGTTAGCCGTGGGGATGTGCAATATGCTGCCACTGTTGAGACTCATATCCGTATTGAAATTGATCAAGAAGTCGCCAATCTGTTAAATTGGCTGGCAAAACAACAAGGTATTAGTCCTGAATTAGCGCTGAAAAAAGCGGTTGCAACGTCTGCCTATCTTCATGACATCACGACGAGCCAGGGAGGTAGACTTTTGGTTCATCGCAAAGATAATTCTATTGGTGAGCTTGTCTTGAAGTGAGTCTTCCAGTGATTGAGTCATGGTAATAGAACCTGAAGAACAAAGAATATCTCCCGAATCTTTGGAAGAACAGCGTGTTTTGATACTTCCAGATCAAGATAGGGTAAATCGTTTTGATCAAACGCAGAAAATAAATATTGAAAACCTCTTGCCGTCTCAAGTCGATACAGATATTAGATTAGAAGAAAGACAAGAGACAACGCGATCGCGGTTAGCTACATTTCTCATCAAAATACTAGCTGGAACATTAACGGCAAGTTTTGGATTAATTATCACTTTAACTATCATGTCAGGCTTTATAGATGAGAAAAAAATAGAATCCTTTGAAAAAACGAGTTCTTTAGTAAAAGATTTAATCACGTTTATATTAACGGCTCAAACAGGTTTAATTGGTACGGCTCTTGGGTTTTACTTTGGTTCTAGAGGCAGCAATGCAGATTAAATCAACGTAATATTTTGGTATAGACGATAGACATAAATCTGTAAAGCTAACGCAGGACATTATATTCATGCTGGACTTTTTGAATCCTCTTTTGGGTCGTCATCCTGAACAGGTAAAGGCAACTGTAGAAATCTACACCTGGCAAACCTGCCCCTATTGCATTCGTGCCAAGCTATTGCTGTGGTGGAAAGGGGTCAACTACACCGAATACAAAATCGATGGTGATGGTGCTGCCCGACTAAAGATGGCAGAACGGGCAAATGGACGACGAACCGTACCTCAAATTTTTATCAATAATCAACATCTAGGGGGGTGTGACGACCTCTATGCTTTAGACACCAAAGGCGGCTTAGATCCTTTGCTAATGCGATCGCCATAGATGCTCAAAATCCCTCCACCCCTGCTCAATACACCAGACTATTTGACTCATTACCACTGGATGAGTCGGGCGATCGCCCTTGCCCAGGCAGCCGGTGATGCAGGGGAAATTCCGGTGGGTGCTGTGATTGTCGGTGCCGATGGCACTCTGGTGGCGGAAGGTGAAAATCGGCGAGAGCGAGATCATGACCCGACTGCCCACGCCGAAATACGTGCGTTACAAGCGGCAGGGCGATCGCTCAAAACCTGGAAATTAAACCAATGCACGCTCTACGTCACTTTGGAACCCTGCCCTATGTGTGCCGGAGCCATCATTCAAGCTCGGGTTGGCACATTGGTCTATGGAGTGGACGATCCAAAAACTGGCACAATCCGAACGGTGTTGAACTTGCCCGATAGCGCCTGCTCAAACCATCGCCTACAGGTTTTGGGTGGAATTCTAGAATCCGCTTGTCGTCAGCAATTGCAGCTCTGGTTTGAACATCATCGCCAGCATAATAAACATTATTGAGCGGAAAACCATTCCCAAGACGATGCATATTTTGTAAAGTTATATGTATTTGTGCATACGTCAGACGATTCAGGACAGCGCTAGAACTGTCCTTAAGTAAGACGGCAGCTATCACGAAAAGGCTTATGTTAGATGCAATCAAGCAACTTCGATCAAGCCTTATGGTTGCCTTAATGTCCTTGAAAAAACCTGTAGAAACCGTGACTCTGAGTCAAACCCAATCGATTGATTCTCACCTGTCTTCCTGGTTGACACCTCTTGCCTATCCGCTGGCGTGCTGGGGTGTCCTTCCCTTTTACTTTCGTCGCATCGTGGTCAAAGGAAAAGAAAATTTACCAGCCACAGGTCCCATCATTTTGGCTCCGACTCATCGTTCGCGGTGGGATGGCTTGATGCTGGGATACGCCGCCGGACGTTGGGCGACCGGGCGCGATTTACGGTTTATGGTGACGTCAGACGAAGTCAAAGGCATTCAAGGGTGGTTTATTCGACAACTGGGTGGCTTCCCTGTTAATCCCAGACAACCAGCGATCGCCAGCCTGCGCCATGGAGTCGAGATCCTCCAGGATCAGCAAGCCCTGGTCATTTTTCCCGAAGGCGGGATCTTTCAAGACAACAAGCTACATCCGCTAAAGCAAGGCTTAGCCCGTCTCGCTCTGCAAGCCGAAGTCCTACAACCTGGCTTGGGCACAAAAATCGTACCGATTAGTTTGCGCTACAGTAACCCCTGGATTGGCTGGAGATGTGAGGTTGAGATCAGGATTGGTCAACCGTTATCGGCTTCTGACTACGCCGTAGGCTCTGCCAAACAAAAAGCACAACAGCTTACCAAAGACCTGGAAACTGCCATCAAAATCTTGGATGAGCAACAATTCTACGCAACCGAAAGTTCTACTTCTTCAGGCGTAGAAACGGTTGAAAGACAAAAGAATTTAGTTTTAACGCACCATCGTTGATCGATGTTTGTTCAACAACAGGTTGGCTTGAAATGCCATAGCGCGCGGCATTTAAACTGACCTGCCAGACCTCTTACAGATGCGTTTGGGTGGAGGCAAAGCTCCCGCCCAAACCAATTTCAAAAACTTAATTTGTAAGGGTCTATTGTTGTGAGCAATAGTCAAAAACTAGGCTTGCAAAATTTCACGACGTATATGGCGGTACCCGCTTGGGTTAATTACGGGGTGTAGGGGTGGAACTCTTATGCCCCGTAATTAATCAATTTGCATAGTGCTATTAAGGTGTTGTGAGAGAGTTGCCCTCCGCGCAACTCTCTCACAACACGCGTAATTTACTGATAGGCGAAGCACTATAGTTCTAAAAAATCATCACATAGATACCACTACCGTAGAGTATGGTTAAGGAGAAATTAAGCTAAGATGGCAACTCAACTGTCGTCAGCAGCAAGAGATGCCATGGAAACCTTTCATATCTCGGCTAAAAAAGTTGCCCGATTTCTGATTTCTATCGTGATCGTTCTGACAATCGCTAGTTTTGCTGCCAGTTTTGCTCACAATGTTTTAGGTATCACACTCAGGGGACTAGTATCTCGCCTTGATGTTGGTGTCGATTCTAGTTTACCAACTTGGTACTCTTCGATCACCTTACTTATTTGCGCCCTTCTACTCTTACTAATTGGCTTCATTGCCAGAAAAACCAAACAACCTTATATCGGCCATTGGTTCACTCTGTCTGCGCTCTTCACTTATATTTCTGTAGACGAAGTTGCAACCCTGCGTGAAACTTTTTTTCGGGCTTTAAAACCTATCATTCATACTGATGGTGTTTTTCAATACCGATGGACACTGTTTGCAATTCCCTTTGTGATTTTCTTTTCGCTGTCGTATCTAAAGTTCCTCACGCACCTTCCCAAAAAAATCAGACATCTGTTTATCTTGTCAGGCATCGTTTTTATTTTTGGGGCACTCGGCATGGAAATGATGGCTTCGTTAACCGACAGCCTCTATGGCACCCAAAATATGCTTTATGTAGCGATCACTGTGATCGAAGAGTTCTGTGAAATGGTTGGCATTGTGATCTTTATCTATACGCTGCTGTCCTATTTACAGATGCAAGGGATCCACGAAATCCGACTGTGCTTGACTCAGAATAGACAAAATCAGAGTTTGTTGAAAGATCGGGTGAGGCAGAATTAACTTCACATGGATAGAACAATTTCATAAAATCTGCGTATCGTTGTGATTTTGTAGTAGTTCTCACCAACCACCTATCTCACAACTGATTTAGAACTGCCATGTCTTTGGTTTGGTATTGTATGGATTAAGGCGATCGCAACTGTAAGCCTATGTTAGCCCTTATCTAAGCGCCAATCAGACACCAGTGGTTCTCATGAACGAGTATGAACTCAAACCTGTGTTGCGAAAGTCAGGGGAAGAGCCATTTCATCTGGATGGCATCCCTTCAGGGATAAACCTACTCGATTTTTGGCAATGGTCAAGTTCAGATCTCTTATCCAACTTATTAAGAGGACGATTGGCTGAGTTTCTTGTGGCGTCTGCTCTGGGAGTTGCCAATGGAACTCGGATTGAATGGGATGCGATCGATGTTATTTCCCCCAGTGGGGTCACGGTTGAAGTTAAATCTGCGGCATATGTGCAGTCATGGCCGGGAAAACCATCCCGCGTTGGCTTTGACATTCAGCAGAAGATGGCATGGGATTGGGCTACTAACAAGTTTGCTGGCAATCCAACCCGAGCAGCCGATGTGTACGTGTTTTGCCTGCTTGACCATCAACATTCAGAGAGCGTTGATCCACTAGATCTCAATCAATGGCGTTTCTTTGTGCTGGCGACGAAAGAGCTTGAAACTAAGCTGGGTCAGCAAAAACGACTCAGTTTTTCTACTCTTCAAACCCTCAATCATCAAGAAGTGAAGTATTTAGATTTGGCAGATGCTGTAGAGAGTGTAGCCAGAGACACATAGTCATTAGGACATAAACGTTGGAACGGAATATTGAGGTAGCTCACTGAGCATTAAGGCTACTATTGAAAATAGTATTTTTCTCGTTTTCTCAAGATTCCTAAAACTATGCTCGAAACGTTAGAGATTAAGCGCGAGGTAGAGGTGTTGTCTGACCGCCTGGGTAAAACCCAGGACTATCTTTGACCTGCCTGCCTTACACGCAAAAATTCACGACCTGGAACAAGTGGCAGCGCAGCCTGAATTTTGGAATGATCAGGGTGCGGCTCAAAAAACGCTCCAAGAATTAAATGATCTCAAGTCTCATGTGCAGCAGTTAGAACAGTGGCAAGCCAATCTAGATGATGCAAGAGCCATCCTGGAGTTACTGGAGTTAGAGAGTGATGAAGCATTGCTCCAGGAAGCTCAATCTAACCTTACCCACTTGAGTCATGAACTCGATCAGTGGGAGTTGCAACAGTTGTTATCGGGGCTTTATGACAAGGAAGGTGCGGTTTTAAGCATTAATGCTGGTGCGGGTGGAACGGATGCTCAAGACTGGGCAGAGATGCTGCTGCGGATGTATACGCGCTGGGCAGAAAGTCACGGTTATAAAGTCCATTTGATGGAGATCTCTGAGGGAGATGAGGCGGGTCTCAAATCGGCAACGATAGAAATTGATGGGCGGTATGCTTACGGCTATCTCAAAGCCGAAAAGGGAACCCATCGATTGGTACGCATTTCACCCTTTAATGCCAATGGCAAGCGGCAAACGAGCTTTGCCGGAGTAGAAGTGATGCCGATTTTAGATACCTCGGTGCAACTGGATATCCCTGAAAAAGATCTGGAAGTCACGACGACCCGTTCGGGTGGTAAAGGTGGACAAAACGTTAACAAGGTTGAGACGGCAGTCATTATTAAACATATTCCCACTGGAATTGCTGTGCGTTGCACCGAAGAGCGATCGCAATTACAAAATAAAGAAAAGGCGATGGCACGGCTGAAGGCAAAGCTGTTGATTATTGCTCAAGAGCAACGGGCGAAAGAAATTGCAGACATTCGCGGAGATATGGTGGATGCCGCCTGGGGCAACCAGATTCGCAACTATGTGTTTCATCCCTATCAGTTGGTCAAAGACCTGCGGACTGGAACCGAAACAACCGCGATCGCAGATGTGATGAATGGGGAATTAGATCCCTTTATCGAAGCCTGCCTGCGCCAGGAAAACCAAATGCTAGAAAATGGCACTACGGTGTAACCCAACGTCATGCCTGATCAACCTCCTCAATGGCAAATTAATGCAGCCGTTGACCTACCGGATTGGTTTATTCGGCTAGTTCAACAGGCAACGGGTGAAATGCCAGTGACTCATCTGGCGCAAATCCTTTGGCAGCGAGGCTTGCGAGATGCTGAAACTCTTCCTGGGTTCTTAAATCCTGAAGCCCACCATCCTACCAGTCCCTTTGCCTTTGGCGAAGAAATGGTGAAAGCTGTGGAACGACTGCGGCAGGCACGAGACCAAGGGCAACAGGTTGTGATCTGGGGTGATTTTGATGCCGATGGGGTGACGGCAACAGCCGTGTTATGGGAAGGATTGGGGCAATTTTTCTCGCAAAATCAGCAGTTGTTTTATCACATCCCCAATCGTCTGGTGGAATCTCATGGGTTGGCGATCGCCCACATTGACGCGATCGCTGCCCAGGGATGCAAGCTTATTGTCACCTGCGACACGGGCAGTACCAACCTCAAAGAAATCGAGCATGCCAATCGGTTAGGCATCGATCTGATCATCACGGATCACCATACGTTATTGGCAGAGCGTCCCCCCGTTTGCGCTTTGATTAACCCCCGTTCGTTGCTGCCCCATCCAGGGATGGCGATGCACCCGACGGGTGCATCGCCATCCCTGGAACCTGCATTGACCTCGTTCGCCCATCCTCTGGCAAATCTGTCGGGTGTGGCAGTCGCCTACAAGTTAGTCGAAGCGTTATACGCCACCTTGCCCGATGTGCCCGACCAACCGTTAGAAAACTTGCTGGATTTGGTTGCCATTGGGCTGATTGCAGATCTGGTCGAACTAACGGGCGATTGCCGATATCTGGCACAACGTGGCATTGAGCGATTGCAACACAATCAAACTCAGATTCCGCCCCCTCGTCCGGGTGTTTCTCGGTTACTGGAACTCTGCAAGCGCAGTGGCGATCGCCCTACCGATATTTCGTTTGGACTGGGACCCCGGATCAATGCAATTAGCCGGATTCATGGCGATGCCCGGTTTGGGGTTGAGTTATTGACCAGCAATGATGGCGATCGCTGTCGGCAACTGGCAGAAGAAACTGAATTAGCCAACACTCGCCGCAAAGCGTTACAAAAAGATGTAGCGCAGCAAGTCAAAGCGCGTCTGGCACAACTGGATTTATCGACGACCAGCGTCATTGTCTTGGCAGATCCACAATGGTCGGTTGGCGTGCTGGGTCTGGTTGCCGGACAAATTGCCCAAGACTATCAGCGACCTACCATTTTGTTGAGCAGCGAAGGAACTCTGGCGCGTGGGTCTGCCCGGTCTGTTAACCAGATTGATCTATATCAACTGGTCAAACATCAAGAACATCTATTGTGTAGCTTTGGCGGACACCCCTATGCGGCTGGGTTGAGTCTGTTGACTGATCAGATTCCGCTGTTTACTGAAGCGATTAATCGGCAACTGCGACAGCAACAATTGGCTTTTGGGATGTCGTCGGCTGGCGTCATTCGTGCCGATGTAGTTGTGTCGGTGGCAGACCTGGGGCAAGAGCTATTTCGGGAACTGAAGGTTTTAGAACCCTGTGGCATCGGCAATCCTCCGCCCCGATTGTTGATCCAAAATTGTTGGTTTAAAGAAGTCTGGAATCGCAACATTCAAGACTGGCGAGGTCGCAAAATTCGCTATATCAAAACGGAGTTTACCCTCTGGGATGAATCCAGCCCCGTTGGGTTTCCGGGGGTCTGGTGGGAGCATTACAAAGACGACATTCCAACCGGACGATGTGACGCGATCGCCGAACTCGACTACAACACCTATCACAAGCGCTATGAAATTCGTCTGATTGCGGTTCGTCCCTGCGATCAAAATTTGTCTGTAGCGTCTTCTGAGGCTGCCGACTGGATTCTAGACTGGCGCGGAAAAGAAACCGAGGTAGAAACGACCCTCTCTTACCCGGTTCTATGGCTCAAAACCTGCCCAACTAGCTGGGATGAACTTCAGGTCTGGTTTCGGTTAGCGTTACGAGAAGACAAATCCCTGGCGATCGCTTATCCTGCGCCAACTCATCCGCATCCGTTAGACCTCTGGCAACAATTAATTGGCATTGCCAAATACCTCAGCCGCACCCAACATTGTGCGACTCGCACCCAATTGTTGGAAAAA
The DNA here is from genome assembly GCF_055793305.1 of Calyptranema fuscum S582. NCBI lineage: Bacteria > Bacillati > Cyanobacteriota > Cyanophyceae > Oculatellales > Oculatellaceae > Calyptranema > Calyptranema fuscum. The sequence goes on along the minus strand of NZ_JBSLYH010000018.1, from coordinate 92,301 downwards.
TTAGACATTGGCGATCGCACTTTACAGATCGGCTTTAGAGGCTTGCAGCGGTTAGGATTTGAAATCACCTCATCGGATCAGGGCTTTCAATTTACCTGGAAAGCTCCCGCAGAAATGGCTCCAAACCCAGATCTACACCAGTCTGACTGGGAAACGGCAAGCCAAGCCTTTTTCTTAGCCGTCCAAGAAGAACAATTTCATCGCCAATATTTCTATGAAGTTCCCTTAGCCACGATTCAAGCGGCTGCCTATCAATTTACTCACTAAGGATCGCGGATTAAATAATTTCTATCAGTCAAGTTCTCTGTAGGGACGCACGGCAGTGCGCCCGTACCCAAGAATTTTAGGTTATCAAATCCACGATCCTAAACGACGTTGCATAGGCACACAGATTCAGCACCCTAATTCTTTAGAGGGCGACGGCGAAGCCGTTGCCCTCTAAAAATCAGCCATTACTAATAGGAGATTTCTGGGAATGCATCTACCCTTTGATCTGGGCTTCGACTTCGCTCAGCCCGCACACTCCGAGCGTCGAGCGAAGTCGAAACGCGGGAATTCAGGTATTTTCTTTCTCAGAAATCTCCTAAAGCTCTAGTGTTGCGAACACTAAAGTTTGCCCCATGGGGTATGGGGGCGCAGTCTTCATGCCGGGGTTTCACTCTGCACTCCCGGTGCAAACCGTTTAATGGAGTCTACTAGGCAGAACATTTCACTCGAAACGACTCAAGCACTAGCTGAAGGCTGTCGGCAGCAGACCGTAAATCATCCCGACTGCGAAAATCTTCAAGCCGATGAATTAGCGAACCCCCTTCAAACAGCAATAATGTCGGCAGGGTTTTTAACCGATACGTATTAGCCAGTTTAAGATTTTCATCAGCATTGATACTCACTACTTTGATGGGTTCGTTCACGTCGGTCTGAAGTTTCAGTAAGAAGGGATTCACAATCCGACAAATGCCGCACCAGGGTGCCCAAAAATTCACTACAACTGGTAGAGGAGAGTTCAGGACTTCGCTGGAGAAATTGCTTTCATCAACCGCTAAAACCATAGCCCTTTAATAACCTAATTTAAATTTTGATTTCTCATTTGGGATCATGCTACCAGGGTATGTTCCCTGTTGCACGAATTAAAATTGGGTGAACCCACCAAAGTAGACCGATAAATAGGGCGACACCTACATAGGAAGGGCGGGCAAACTCCCACACATCAAACGTTTGACGTCCCTGAAGGATCGCTAAAAAGGGAATCACAGAGGTGCAAGATTTCAAGTTTTCAAAGGATTCGCCATAGCGTGCAAGCAGTCGGCGATCGCCATGCCATACGCCAAACAAATGATGCAAAATCAACCCCACTGAAGTGACCACCATAAAACTTGTACCCAGCCACAATGTGTGGGCAATGCACCAGATAATTTGCCCGACCATTTGAGGATGTCGAGTGACTCGAATAATACCCGTTTCATAGAGATGCACCTCGGGTTTTTGGATGGCTGCAATCTCTAGCAAATTAAATGTTGCTGGATACAGAAAAATAAAGGAAATCACTGAGAGGCTCCAAACCACCGTCTCAATCCCGGCGATTCCCTGAACGTTCCAAAGGCGCGCACCATCATAACGATGGTTGATGAAATAAATAATCAGACCTGTCGCAAACGGGATGCTCACGAGTGCAAAAAAAACGCGGTACAGCCGTGCGCCAACCCACTGTTCTGCATATGGACGCAATGCGGCTAAGCCACTGTGAGCGATCGCAAACCCTACCAATAAACCCAACATGACAAAGTGGCTGGGCGTGAGCCAGGAATCAGTCATACATTAAAAAAATCTGAGAAACCTGGATATTAGCGTAAGGGGTAAGCGCAAAGGCGGCAAGGGCGATGCGAGAGAGCATGGCTAAATCCGGGTGTGAATTTGTCTGGGACACCTGCGGTGTCCCAGACAAATTCACACCCAAACCCAAGCTGGTGTAACGCTACGCTAAAAGTTTTACAACGGGGTGCAGGGGTGGAACCCCTGCGTGGGGGCGCAGCCCCCACCCCCCATGTGGCAACATTTAGTGGGCGCACCACTAGCTAAAACATCAAGTCCAGATCAAATTGCTTCAGGTCGAGGGTGTAGAGGCTACCGCGATCGCCATCCCAGGTGCTAATCAACAGACCTCGATGGTTGAAGGGTGCGATCGCCGTCATATTTTTTGGTCCACTAATCTGCCCGACGCGATGCCCAAATTCATCTAGCAGCACAATTTGACCCTGTGCATCTGCCAAGATAAACCCCCAACTCGTGGTTGCTAAAAACTTAGGAACAATGCCAACCCCCAGACGAGCAACCCGGTAAGGCTTCAGATCCAGCAATAAAACAGACTCTAAATCAGCCCGATCGGTTGCCAATAAGCGATATGGCATGGGCGTAGCTATAATCTGATCGAGATGCAACGGCAATGCCAGACTGCCAAAGCGATCGCCTCGACGGTTAAAGATTTCAAAGCGTGTGCTACATCCCGCATGTGCGTTTTCGCCCTGAGGGGTGCTGGACGCTCGGGGAATTTCACAGGCGATCGCTAAATGACGTGAGTCTGGTGCAATCAGCTGGATAATCCGAGAGATCTGCTTTTTGGATGCCAGCTCTATTTTTTCAGAACACAGGCTAACCGGATTTTTAGTGCTTTCTAACGGCAAAAACGAGAATTCTTCGGCGATTTCCACAGACGCCGGAACTGTTGCTAACCAGCGCCCCTTGCTGTCAATGGTGGCAATATAGTCTTGCTCAAACTCAGCGATCGCCTGTACACTCAGCTCATTTTCTAATTTCCGATGTTTGGCAATCAGATAGACGGCCCGCGATGTGATGGCAAAACACCCCTGAGGACGCAACAACAACGTTTGAATTGGAAATGGTAGCGTCACCGTTTTCTCGGCTTGCCATTCCAACTGGTTGGCGTCAGAAAAGCCCCCTAGCTGATTCAACTGAACACTAACATGGCTATTTCCGGCAGAATATAGTCCCATCCCTGGATGGCTGGGTTCCAACTGCGGCAAAAAATTCTCGGTTCGACTCGCGACTCCCATACAGGCGATCGCTTGCGGCAACGATTGTTGCTGTAGCGGCATAAACTCACAGGGTTTCAGTTGTACTGGTGGTTGCAGCAGCGGAGCCTGGAGAGTTTGCGTCGCCCCACCTACCTCAACCCCATCCCTATGCCACGCAGCTCGGATAGCGAGCAACATTTCTTCAGCCGATTTAAATCGTCGAGCTGACAACTTCTGTAAGGACGTCGTTAAAATCGGTCGCCATAGTTCAGGGATGGAGTCTGGTAACTTCAGCGGGCGATTGAGATGGGCAGACATGAGTTCAGACGGTGTCCCTGAAAACGGACGATAGCCCGTCATCAACTCAAACAACAAAATACCGACAGAGTAAATGTCAGACGAGATGGAATATTGACCGTAGAATCGCTCTGGAGCCATATAAGCAGGCGATCCAGTGTTGCCCGAATCTTGATACCCCATTTCTTGGCTGAGTTTGGCAATCCCAAAATCAGAAATGCGAGCGACCCAACCCTTTGGTTGCAGACTCAGCAAAATATTCTCGGGCTTAATATCGCAATGAACAATGCCCCGACTATGGGCATGTTGCAATCCTTCCAGAATATCCGTCACCAGCTTGATGCTATGCGGCAAGCTCAGACGGCAATCTCCTTCCATCAATCCGCGAAGCGTTCCCCCTTCGCAGTAGTCCATGACCAGATAACGCCCTGTGCGCGTGTGCTCCAGGGCATGACAAGTCACAATATTAGAATGTTGCAAGCTCAGTAAGAATCGTAACTCCCGCAGGAATTTGTGGGTTGGAAACCGTTGTTGTTCTAAGTTTTTGAGCGCTACCAAACGTCCAGTCTGACGATGAGCGGCACAATAAACTCGACCAAACTGCCCTTGCCCAACCAGTCCGAGGATACGATACTTCGAGCGCTTCAGTTCAGTGCCCAAATGCTTCGACACGATGATGACAAGCGGGTTTAGCTAGATGAATCTCTAACTGCAAAGTTGCTGCATGATGGCGTCATGTTCTAAATTGGTCACCATCGTTTCTGCCGGCTCTAACCGCTTGGGTAAACCTAAGACAAAACGGTTACAGTCTGCCCCCATAGATTCGCAGGTAGTTTGAACGCAGTGAAGCTCTCGACCTGTAAGCTGACTGAAGAAAGCGGTTAAAATTCCTGATTCCAAATGGCAGACGGGTTGATCTGTTTTGGGTGCATGTCTCGCAAACGGAGAATTCCAAATTTTAATCACCAAGAAGCCTCGATTTTGGTAGGTCTGATCGAGATCAATCTTGCCCCAACCATGAGTAATCCAACATTGCTGAAGAGCTTGCATAAACTCTACCATGCTCATATCAGCTAAAGAAATTCCGTAATAGTCTGAAATCTGTTCGCAAAACCGGGTGTAGAAGTTTTTACCCCACCAACGCCCGCAGTTAGATAACACCAAACGAGCTGCCTGACCCGTTTCTTTATCTAACCCTGAATAAATTGCCTGGATAAAGGTTTCAGGCAGTGCCAGAAGGCGATCGCCTTCTCGGTTTTCCAGCAACCCCATCTCCAGGTCACTGTGAACATAGGCATCAGTTGCAAAATAATTACCGGGGATGCGGTCATTCGTGAGCAAATCAGCAACGGAGATCATAGCGAATGTACCAAGGAAACTTTGATTTTAAATTCAGCAAAACGTTTGCTAATGAACTAATCAACTCATCAACCGATGGCTGACGGAGTCGCTTCTGTCTGACCCAACACCGTTGCCTGAGCCATCGTGAGCATGGGGCTGAAAAGACTCATTTGCTGGGGAGTAAAGTTCTGTTGCAGCTTTTGATCCAGCAAGCGGTAGAGAGCCGTGTCAACAACTTGGGTGTTGTAAACCTTGACGGTTTGTGCCAACCAGTTCAGCAGACGGTCTTGCACAAATTTTTCGTCATTCAACAGCATCCCCATGGAGCAGAACCGCAAGACTAACAGCGCATTTTTAATACTGCGTTCTAAGGTTTCTACTTTCTCTTGGGGCATTTCGGCCTGGAGTTGATCGGCAACCTGTTGCATGATGTCAATTTCACTGTCTCGGATCTTACGGTAGGTTTCTAGCCGTTCCGGAAGAGATTCGACATACTGACCTAAAAAAGCAAGCTCGTTGGCGTTGAGGTAGCGATTTTCTGCCTCGTCAAAAATAGTTTCAATTTGTGGGTGCATAGGGCAAAGTCCAGACGTAAACGACAGCAGTGGTAGGGTGCATACCTTAGGGCGAAAGCAGGTGCCAGAATCTTACAGGGCTACTGCTCTAAAACAAGTCAGAAAAGTCGTCTAAGGTGAATTTATCGACGCTAGGTGCCGATGAGGCAGGTACTTCAGGCACAGTTGGGACTGAAGCGATCGCCGCACCCTCCCAGTTGACCGATGAAAAGAATTGATGAACGGTCAGGATCAAGCTCAACGGTGCCCCTTCTGTTTGAGATGCGGTTAATTTCATCTCTTGCAATTCTGGTGGGTTATCGTCCCAATTAATTGCACTAAAAAATTTCTGCACGGAGAGCGTTAACCAGGGTTGGCTGTGGGGCTTCACCCCATTGGTTGAGTTGAGAGTCAGGCTGCTCATTTCAACATTTCTCCTGAACGCAACCGTTTTTCAATGTCTCTTGCGGTTGCTCCCTCATTCAACCAGAAGGACGCTGCATCAATCCGATCTTGCCCACCCAAGAGAAACTTGCAATAGGTTTCACCCATTGAATAGCACTGGATTTCAATGCAACTCAGTTGCTTTTTGACTAGCTCAGTAAAAAACCCAGCAAACAAGCCAGCGTAGATAAAGCAGACAGGCTTACCAACATCGCCCAGGGTGCGTGCAACCGCTGAGTCAAAGATGTTAATAAACATAAATCCTTGCTTGCGATCGCCCATATCCACTTCCCATCGTCCCCACCCTTGGGAGGTAAAGGGCCACCACCAGGTTTCTAAGAGAAACAGCAAATTGGTTTGCCGAACATTTCGTTCAAATTCTTGCTCAAACCACTTCTCAAAGAAAAAAGCATCCTTTTGCCCCCATTCACAGCCAATGGTGTACATGATGGCAGCCGAGGCATCACCGACCTCTTCTTCTAAGCCCTCGATCAAGCCAATAATGAAGTCTTCTGTGGTGAGCAAGTTATGGGCACCGTTCCAATCGACGATGGTGCCATTGTCGGGATCAAATTGAAAAAAGTCGCGAAACCCGTAATGGTTATGCTTTTTAGGATTTCTGAGTTTGATGTGGTTTTGAGCGGAAGTTGCAGTCACCATAAGTTCTTTGGACTCATTTCGATGATTTGGAGGAAATCTAAATACTGATTAAACCGATGTCACAGGTTGAGCTGTGATAGTTAAGCTTGAGCGCAATAAGCTGTGGTGATGCTTTACCCGGTATATAACTAGGCGCGACGCGTCTAGTGTAATGAATTCAAGCTTAAGCGGTACAAGGTGGATACAGGCTTAGGACAAAGACAATCGGTTGTTCTAAATTCTTACCTCTGTCTTCAGAGACTATTTAAGAAACAGCGTGTGCTTTTCCTGGTAAGAATTGTAAGCAACTCATAGAATCATCTCCCATCACTATGAATGTTCCCTAGAACTACACTGCCCTAACACTAATGTTTTGATTTCAGGAATCCAAAAAATATTTTGAGAAGTTTTTTAAAGCAAATGCAGTTAATTTCGATACACCCAAAATTGGGGTACGGAATCCTGATCTGTTGCTTGATAAAAATCTGATCGACTTTACCAATCACAGATCAGGTTCTGTGGAAAAAGCATAGCAGTTCAGAGAGTTTGCAGGGTAGAGAGCCAGATCACCTCGGAAGAAATACCCATCAGCAATTGGAATGAAAGATCTGATACCTGATTGAGTTTTTCTCATGACTAAGCTGAGCAAAGCATTGAGCATTCCTTGAGAATAACTTGTCCCAACAAAATGAGATCTCAGTGATCAATCTTTCTAAACCTATGAAAATGTTGATGGACGTTTAGAAATGCGCAAAGTAGAGTGCGATCGCTCAGCAAAAATTGGCTCAGATCGAAAATATCAGAGATTGGCGGATATCTCAGCACAACCCCCTATGAACCGCGCATTATTACACGCATTATTTCAAATGATTAAGCTCAACTGAAGCCGCACATCCAACCTAATTCCTGAATTCACTTAACTCCTTCATCGGGATTGACCCAATCCAGAACAGTTTTCGATTTCTTGACCTAAATTTCATAAAACGTAATGCAACAGCTCAATAGAGTGCCCATTTGAATACAGCTTTTTTCGGCATGAAATACAGCTTCAAAAAATTACGTGCCCTTTGAAACACAGACATAGCTTAGGATCCTCATAAAAATAACTTGAATAACTTTTTTGGGAGAGTGCGGCGGAGCCGCACTCTCCCAAAAAAGTTGTGGGTTTTAATTTTGTAAAGATCCTTAGGATCACAAATTCATTAAACCCCGGACGTTCATTTTTGGAAGCGCGGCGGAGCCGCACTTTCAAAAATAAATCTTCGGTTTTATTAAATCCACGATCCTTAGCAGGGGGCATTTTTTCCATTGGAAAAAATGCCCCCTGCTAAAATGCCCCTGAAATTGCGAGATACCCTTAGCTAGAAACGCCCAAATAACGGCGATTTAACTCCAAAATTGGGCAAAATAAGCCCGCTTGGATGGGAGTTAGCTGTTGTTTAACAACCTGTTGCATTAACTCATACGTGAGGTTGCAACTCTGCTGGGCATTAAATGCTCGCATAATGGTTTGAAACCAAGATAAAAAGCGTTCTTCCAGGGTCTTGGGGTCGTTGATCAGCATAGCAACGGCTGAATACCGTAAAACCCTTAATGTATCTCGCTTCCACTTGTTGGTTACATCTTCACTGCCATTCGACAGGAGCTTCGGATCAGCTGCCTTTAGCTTCGTCAAAACGGATTGCACAATTTCCGCTTCAGCACCTTGCAATTTTTGGTAGGTTTGCACTCTCAAATTGAACGACTGGAGATAGTTATCTAAAAATTGAAGTTCGTAATCGGTGGCATAACGACCATCTGTTTGCAAGCTAAGCTGCTCAATTTGACTCAACATGGATTAGGCTTCTCCTGGAAGTATGAACTTATGTTAACAATTCCCCTGCATTTGTTATTTATAGCAGTCGAGGGGTTGATTAGGACAAAGGTTGTGTGAGAACCTGCGCTCCGCGCAGGTTCTCACACAACCTCCTGATTTAACCGTCTCGACAGTTGCTATATATCTCATGTAGCGATCCTAAAACAGGGGTGAAAGCACCATAAATGACCCATTTCTGAAAGTACGAGTTCGATGCATTGCCAAAAATGGGGCATTGATTTTATTCATCTACCGATAGTGTTTCAAATCTGCTGTGTTTTTTTGGAAAGGCTCGCTCCGCGAGCCTTTCCAAAAAAACACAGCAGATCTAGTGCTTTGTCAAGTATTTTCTGACGGGTGAAGTGCCGCGCGAAGCGCGGCACTTCACCCGTTTTAACTGTTGATTTTTAATTGACAGACCACTAGTGTTGCAAACACGAAATTTTGCAACATGGGGGTTTGGGGGCTGCGCCCCCAAGAGGGGGTTTTTCCCCCTCCACCCCCTCTAAAACTTTTAAGGTGGTGTACTAGACATCGTCCATTTACGGATTAGGCTTCTGTGCTTTGAGCAAAGAATTCGCCGACTCGGAAACTGGGTGTTTCATTCAACTGCTTCAGCATTGAACGGGTGATGAGTTTACCTTCTTCTACCAGGACTTGACCTGTAATAGGGTGCAGTAAGTTTTGATCGGCTCGCCGCCCAATCAGAGCCTCAATATCTTGCAAAGAGTTGATATACATACCGGGAGGTAGTTCTACTACCACGCCGTTATCTAAGACGCGTGCCTGACATGCCAGGCGGGAGTTGAGTTTGCAAGATGTAATGACTTCCAGGGTTCGTTGCTCACGCCGATTGATGGCGGTTAACGCATCCATTCCTTCCATGACATACACATGGCAGGTGGCACACATCCCTCGTCCACCACATTCTCGCAACACATCTAAATCTTTATTGAGCAAAACAGAGAGCAAATTACCGTTGGTTTCGACAGAAGTCTCTTGAGCAATGGGTTCAAGTCGGACGATCTTTACCATGTGAAATCTAATCTCCTGCGTTAGTTAGGTTTTTCTGTCAGTAAAAGCATTTTTTGACGGTCATCGAGTGCTCTTTGCTCAATGATGCTAGGAAAGTCTCGGATCACTTTAGAGCAGCGTTGCACAAACGCGGCTATCCAGCTTTGTACCCATTGATGTTGCTCTAAGTTCAGCAATTGGGTTGCATTCGATGCTCCTGTGTCAACAAATGTAATTTGAGCCGATCGGTCGATTTGAAAACTATTCAGCCATTCCACTTCGGGTCGGGTCGATTTCCAATAGTTCGTGACGACTGTGGTTCCTAAATATTGGGTCGTGAACTGACTGAAATGGTTGAGCGCCGTCAACAGTTCTTTAATGCTGACCGGGTCGGGTGAAGGCGCAGTCGGCGGGATGCTAACCGTCTGGGGAGATGCAGTGGGTGGATTTTCAAGTGGTGAAACGGGCGCACTGCTTGCGGGATGGCGTTGAGCGCCGTTGTTCAAGTTATTCAGAACTGTGGCAGATGCAGGTTCTGTCGTTTGGGGAGTAGGCTGAAGTTTGGCTGGGTTGGGGTTTACCGTTGTTTCAGAACGACGTTTCCAATAGTTTTGATTGGATAGGGTAATGTTGCCTGCCAATAATCGGAAGGTGGCGATCGCATTGGCGGCATCGTCTTCTAGCTCGATTCTGAGTCGTTTGATTACCTTTTCATAATCGGCAATGACCAGTTCGCTACCCGTCAGCACGAGAAGAATGATGCTGCGATCGAGTTTGTAGATGTAGACTTGATGTCCGGCGAACTGGAATTCATAAAACTCGAAGCCAGTCGGCGTTGTTTCAACGACTTGCTGAATTCCTTGAGCTAAGGCTTCCCGTTGCTGGAAGTTGAGAGTTTGATCGACCCCATAAAAATAGGGGCGCGATCGCCCATCCATGAGGGCAACTCCCGCAATTCCTGGCAAATTCAAAAAATCCTGGACAACCTCCCGCTTCATAAGATGCTCTAATACTAAATTAATTACTTATTTCAGCAAGGCGGATGATGAAGGATTGTTGGGGGAAATCTGTCATCTTTGTAGTTTTATGTCGATCGGTCTTATCCTTCCACATCAAACTAATCAGCCCACATCGTTTGAGATATCTAAAACCTTGGTTACACGTTCCCATCTATCTAAAATCCAGTCATTAATAATGATTCTCCGTAAATTATGATTCTCCGTAGCCCAACTTACATAAATGTAATTTGCTAAGCCCTGTTTTTAGTCTCAATTGTTTTGAAAGATTACTAAACCTATGTTTTTGTTAACCTCACGCACAATTTAAACGACAAGATTCTCAGCCATGCTTTCTGTTAGGTTTTCACAGACTAGTTGCATCATCCCGGAACGTTTTCTCAGGCAATTTAATCGTTGAATGTTCTTTTTTAGATTTAGCACTTATGTCTGACCTTCCTTTCACTCTAGACCAGTTACGAATTCTTAAGGCGATCGCGGCTGAAGGAAGCTTCAAACGCGCCGCAGACAGTTTATACGTCTCGCAACCTGCCGTCAGCTTGCAGGTACAAAATCTAGAGCGTCAACTCGACGTTCCGTTGTTTGATCGGGGTGGTAGACGCGCCCAACTCACAGAGGCAGGATACCTGTTGTTGAGTTATGGGGATCGGATTTTGACCCTGTGTGAAGAAACCTGTCGGGCGATCGAAGATTTACAAAATCTTCAGGGTGGCACCCTGATTATCGGGGCAAGCCAAACCACCGGCACCTATTTGCTACCTCGGATGATTGGTTTGTTTAGACAACACTATCCTGAGGTTGCTGTACAACTCCATGTTCATTCGACTCGCCGTACAGCTTGGAGTGTAGCAAATGGGCAGATTGACCTGGCAATTATTGGCGGTGAAGTTCCTCCTGAATTACAAGACTCTTTAGAAATTATTCCCTATGCCGAGGACGAACTAGCACTTATTTTGCCTGTAATCCACGCTTTTGTGCGGCTTGGTACGGTTCAAAAAGACGATCTTTACAAGCTACAGTTTATCGCGCTCGATTCGCAATCTACGATTCGGAAAGTTATTGATCAGGTGTTAAGTCGTGCCGGAATTGAAACCCGACGGCTGAAGATTGAGATGGAACTTAACTCGATTGAAGCGATTAAAAATGCGGTGCAGGCTGGGTTAGGAGCCGCATTTGTTTCGGTTTCGGCGATTGAAAAAGAATTGCAAATGGGCGTTTTACATCGCTCTCGCATTGATGGCTTGGTCGTCAAACGAATGCTCTCTGTCATCGTCAATCCCAATCGCTATCGCTCGAAGGCTGCTCAGGCATTTATGGATAAAATCTTGCCGCAGTTTTCGACCTATAAGCCACCGGCACCGGATGCCGACCATGAGAAAAGCCATGAGCATGGGGCGGTTGAGTCGATTGAACCCCTGTCGTTGTAAGTAAAATGCCTTTAAACTGGGTGCAATTAGCGATCGCTCTTCGCTGCCTATAGTCTAGAGTCATTTTAAAATCGATATAATCCTTGCTTACAATGCTAAAGGCTAATTGCTAAAGGCTAGGCGTTGCCTATGGAAGTTTACTGTACTCGCCCAGGATGCCCACGACCTGTTAATCATTTTTCAGATCTTGATAACAACGCCACACTGAAAACAGTGCAGCAGAAGTTTTGTACGACCTGTGGGATGCCATTGATTTTGATCGGGCGCTATTTGCCGATCAGTTTACTGGGCAAGGGTGGCTTTGGAGCAGCATTTTTGGCACGCGATCGCTACACCCCTGGGATGCGCCAATGTGTTGTCAAGCAGTTTCAGCCGTCTGGAGATTTAAGTCCGGCACAACTAAAAGTTGCTCAAGAGCTATTTGAGCGAGAGGGCGAAGTGCTGGAAATTTTGGGCAACCGCCATCCAGAAATCCCAGATTTGTTAGCATTTTTTGAACTCGATGTGCCCACAACCCTTCCAGGCAAAACAGAGCAATTTTTCTACCTCGCCCAGGAATTTATTGACGGGGAGAATATGGAAGAAGAATTGGCTCATAAAGGGCGATTATCAGAAGCCGAAGTGCTTGAGGTGTTGACTGCGATTCTAAAAATTCTCAAGTTTGTCCATGACAACGGCTCAATTCATCGGGATATCAAGCCGTCTAATATCATGCGCCACCGCGATGGACGGATTTATCTGTTGGATTTTGGTGCGGTGAAGCAGATTGCGTCTGGGGCAGCCGGTGGCAATAAAGGATCTACAGGCATCTATTCGATGGGGTTTGCGCCTCCTGAACAGATGGCGGGGAATGTGGTTTATCCCGCCACCGATCTATACGCTCTGGGGGTGACTGCTATCACCTTGCTGACGGGTAAGCAACCCAATGAGTTATATGACCCCTATATCAATGGTTGGAACTGGCGGGCATTTGCGCAGGTGAGCGATCGCCTGGAAGGGGTTTTAAACCGAATGCTGTTAGCCTCCCCTAGCCAGCGCTTTCAATCTGCTGACGAGACCCTGGAAGCCCTTAAATCTCCAGTTAAACCACCGCCGCCACCGCCATCGCCATCCCCACCGCCACCGCCACCGCCATCGCCATCGCCCAGTCGTACCTCTGGTAAGCGTAAAGCCACGGCATCTGGTGCGGCGGCAGCTGCCCAACCCCAACCGGCTACTCCGGTGCCCAGTCCCCAGCCGCAGACGCAACCGCCTCAGCCTCAACCGATCACCCCGAACCCGCAAGCTCCCAATTTTCAACCTGTTCCAGCGCAAGCCAATCGACCCTCTTTTTCTACTCTGGAGATTTTGAGTGGTGCTGTGTTTACCGGGTTTGAGGGTGGGTTGCTAGCGATCGCCCTGGTCAGTTTTTTAGGAACACTGCTGGGGTCTGGCTTTTGGTTGCTTGTGATGGGGGCGTTGGTGTTTGCTCAAACCCAGCGCTGGATTGAGAAAGTTGATTTGATCATCATTGCCATTCTGTCGTTGATTGCCGCGATCGCCATTCAAAGTTTCAAAGGCTTTGCTATTTTGCAGGCGATCGCCAGCCCCATTCCTGCCATTATTTTCGTGGCAGTTTTAACGGGGTTGATTGCGATCATCATCACCATTTTGTTTCAACTGATTTATAGAATTCTCTCCAGGTTTCTGTGAGTTACCGGGGGATGCTAAAAAGGAAGGGATACCGATGGGCGACGGGCAAAGCCCATCGCCCATCCCCATCTTTTATCGTTTAGGGTACTCCTATGTCTCAGAAGAACGATACACCCGTTCTGATTTTGGCTCTGTTGATTACACTTGGGCTATTGGGTGGAGGTGCCTGGTGGTTTTTTAATCACTTCAATGTCGGCAATGTAGTTCCCTCAGGGTCATCGACTGGAACCTCTGGCAATGGGGGTGGATCGTTTTCATCCAATCCTCAGACGCTGCAATCACGCTTGAGCAGTGGGGATAATGTATTGGTGACAGACGGAGCCTCAGCCCAAAAACAAGCGGGTGTGGAAGCCTTTGCCGCCGGTAATTTTGATCAGGCGGTTACCAATCTGCAAGCGGCGTTGCAGGCAAACCGCAATGATCCAGAAGCGCTGATTTATCTCAACAATGCTCGGATTGGCAATGCAACGTCCTATGCGATCGCCGTTCCAGTGCCGATTGCCAATTCCCTCAATCCGGCGTTAGAAATTTTGCGGGGGGTAGCGCAAGCCCAGGATGAAATTAATCGGGCAGGTGGCATTAATGGTGTGCCATTGAAAGTACTGATTGTTAGTGATGATAATGATCCAGACGTCTGTAAACAAGTTGCCGCTGAACTGGTTCGGGATGCATCTGTGCTGGGAGTGATTGGGCATTTTGGCAGTGAGGCAACGCTGGCAGCGGCACCAATTTATCAGCAGGGTAAGTTGGTGATGATTTCGCCTACCAGTACGTCGATTCAGCTTTCGGGTGTGGGCAACTATATCTTTCGCACGGTGCCCAGCGATCGCTTTACGGCTAATACCCTGGCTCGCTATATGCTCAGCACGTTGCAAAAGCAAACTGCTGCAATATTTTTCAATTCGCAGAGCAGCTATAGCCAATCGCTCAAAGATGAATTTACAACGGCTCTGTATGGTGAAGGGGGGCAGATTGCGTCAGAGTTTGATATCAGTAGCAGCAACTTTGATGCAAACGCGGCGATCGCCCAGGCAAAACAACAAAATGCTCAGGTCTTGATCTTAGTGTCGAATACGGAAACCCTGGATCAAGCTCTTCAAGTCGTTGCCGTCAATCGGGGAGAATTACCGTTGTTAGGGGGTGATAGTTTGTATAACCCCAAACTCCTTCAGGTCGGTGGTGAAGCTGCGTTAAACATGGTGGTTGCCGTACCCTGGATTTTCCTGTCTAATCCTCAATCTCCCTATGCCCAAGCCTCTCGTCAACTCTGGGGCGGTGATGTCAATTGGCGCAGTGCCATGACATACGATGCGACCCAGGCTTTAATTGCTGGGATCAAGCAAAATCCGAGCCGTGACGGTATTGAACAAGCCTTGCACGCGCCGACTTTTTCAGTGAATGGTGGGACGGGTGCGATTCGATTTTTGCCCACAGGCGATCGCAATCAGGCAATGCAATTGGTCGTCGTGCAACCCGGTAATCGGTCGGGTTCTGGCTATGACTTTGTTCCCGTCCGTTAAGGACAATGGGCAATAGGATTGAGCTGGAATGCAGCAGCAGAAATGGGAGAGTGAGATGATGGGATGGCGAGCTGCAATTCCTAAATAGGAAGGCTCACTTTAAAGTTCAAATTTGGAATGTTGGTATAGTCCTATGGCTCAGAAGAACGATACGCCCGTTCTAATTTTAGCCCTGTTGATTACGCTGGGGTTGCTTGGTGGGGGTGCCTGGTGGTTTTTGAGCCACTTCAATGTGGGCAATGTTATACCAACGGGGACGTCGAGCACGGGATCGTCTTCATCCAATTCTCAAACCCTACAATCTCGATTTAGTAGTGGGAATAGTTTACTCGTTAGCGATGGAGCCTCAGCCCAAAAACAGGCAGGGGTGCAAGCGATCGCGTCGAGCAATTTTGATCAGGCTGTCAGCAGTTTAGAAGCATCATTACAAGCGAACCGTAATGATCCAGAGGCGTTGATTTATCTGAATAATGCTCGGATTGGCAATGCCAAGGCTTATGCGATCGCTGTTTCAGTGCCGATTGCCAATTCCCTTAATTCGGCGTTAGAAATTTTGCGGGGGGTGGCGCAAGCCCAGGATGAAATTAATCGGGCAGGTGGCATTAATGGCGTGCCATTGAAAGTCGTCATTGTCAGTGATGATAATGATCCAGATGTCTGTAAACAGGTTGCTGCTGAACTGGTTCGGGATGCATCTGTGCTGGGTGTGATCGGGCATTTTGGCAGTGATGCCA
Organism: Calyptranema fuscum S582; assembly: GCF_055793305.1. Lineage (NCBI taxonomy): Bacteria > Bacillati > Cyanobacteriota > Cyanophyceae > Oculatellales > Oculatellaceae > Calyptranema > Calyptranema fuscum. Next base: position 76,739 of record NZ_JBSLYH010000018.1, on the reverse strand, counting down.
CATTGGCAGCGGCACCGATTTATCAGCAGGGCAGAGTGGTGATGATTTCGCCCACCAGTACGTCAATCCAACTGTCGGGTTTGGGCAGTTATGTCTTTCGTACGGTGCCCAGCGATCGCTTTACAGCCAATACCCTGGCTCGCTATATGCTCAACACGTTGCAACAACAAAATGCAGCGATTTTTTTCAATTCTCAAAGTAGCTATAGCCAATCGCTGAAAGACGAGCTGACGACTGCGTTATATGGCGAAGGGGGGCAGGTTGTTGCAGAATTTGATGTGGGCAGTGGCAGTTTTGATGCCAATGATGCGATCGCCCAGGCAACGCAGCAAAATGCTCAAGTTTTAGTCCTCGCGTCCAATACAGCAACGCTGGATCAGGCACTTCAGGTAGTTGCCGTCAATCGCAGACAGTTGCCTTTGTTAGGGGGCGATAGTTTGTATAATCCCAAACTCCTTCAGGTTGGGGGTGAAGCGGCGTCAGAAATGGTCGTGGCTGTACCCTGGATTTTTCTTTCCAATCCCCAAGCTCCGTTTGCGCAAGCTTCGCGGCAGATGTGGGGCGGCGATGTCAACTGGCGCAGTGCGATGGCATATGATGCGGCACAGGCGTTGATTGCAGGAATTCGACAAGCTCCCAATCGAGACGGTATTGAGCAAGCATTACACGCACCGGGGTTTTCTGTAAATGGGGCAACGGGAGCCATTAAATTTTTACCCTCCGGCGATCGCAACCAAGCAATGCAACTGGTGATTGTACAACCGGGGAGTCGCTCTGGCTTTGGCTATGATTTTGTCCCTGTCCGGTAGAACGGGTTAAGCGATCGCGCTTCGCACCTGAATAGAGGATGGTTGTGGTGGGAGTGCCGCGCTTCGCGCGGCACTCCCACCACATTTCGTGGCTAGATTAAGCCATGCCAAAAGATGCCTGGATATCCTGCAAATCCTTACCCTGTCTACATCCTTAGATAGATTTTGATTGACGCGACCTGAGGGATCGGAGTTTACTGACCTTAGCTTGATTATTTGGTTGCAAAATCATTTCAAACCTATGGGTAATACTGCAAAAATTAATCCGAAAGCGATCGCTGAAGTTGCGGCTATCTCCGATAACACTCGCGAAGAACGCGATGAAATTGAATCGATTTACATTACGGATATTGAATTTCGTCAGGAAACGATCTACTTCGTTGTGGTCGATCGCTTTTATGACGGTGATCCTGACAATAGTCAGGGACCCAACCCCGAACTCTATGATCCAGACCGACAGGAATGGGGTAAATATTGGGGGGGCGACCTGCAAGGCATTATTGATAAGCTAGATTACTTACAAAATATGGGCGTTTCTGCCCTTTGGCTGACGCCTCTATTCGAACAAGTTGAATACTTAATTTTCGAAAGTGCCGCTATTCACGGCTATTGGACAAAAGACTTTAAGCGCATCAATCCCCGATTCATCGCCAAAGATGACGATCCATCCCTGTTCCGGGCTCAAGAAACAGTTTTCGATCGCCTGATTGCCGCACTCCACGAACGGGGGATGAAGCTGATTTTAGATATTGTTTGCAACCACAGTAGCCCTGCCGGAGAAGCGGGTATAAAAGGTGAGTTATACGACGATGGTACGTTGATTGCCAGTTTTGACGATGATGTCAACCATTGGTATCACCATTATGGGGATGTTACCGATTGGGAAGATGAATGGCAGGTACAAAATTGCGAACTCGCCGGACTTGCCACCTTCAACGAAAATAATCCGAAGTATCGTCACTACATCCAATCTGCGATCAAACAATGGTTGGATCGAGGTGTGGATGCTTTGCGAGTCGATACGGTCAAGCATATGCCCATTTGGTTTTGGCAAGAATTTACCTCAGAAATTCGCACCCACAAACCGGATGTCTTTATTTTCGGCGAATGGATTTATAACCATCCCAGCGACGGGCGTTCGGTCAGTTTTGCTAACCGTTCCGGCATGAGCTTGCTCGATTTTGGGCTATGTATGGCACTCCGGTCTGCCTTAGGCAAGGATGAGGAAAGTGGATTTCACCTGGTTCAAACAGTTTTAGATCAAGATTATTGTTACGACGGGGTCAACGAACTTGTTACCTTTGTTGACAACCATGATATGCATCGGTTTCAGTCGCTCAATCCCGATCCAGAGCGGTTGCGATTGGCGATCGACTTGATTATGACATCGCGTGGCATTCCCTGTATCTACTACGGCACCGAGCAATATCTGCACAACGATACGAATGCCGACGACAATATCTACGGCAACAACGATCCATACAATCGCCCCATGATGGAGCAGTGGGATACGGATACCCCGCTCTATCGCGATATCCGTTTGCTATCGGGGCTGCGTCGTCTTAATCCTGCGGTTTCTCTGGGCAGTCAGCAGTCGTGCTATCTCACCCCCAATGTTTACTGCTATATCCGGCGATATCGAGACTCCCGTTGTTTTGTGGCGATGAATAAAGGGGAACCCATCACGTTAGACCCCATGCCGGTGGATCTGCCCGATGGTGAATACACCTGTGTGTTAACCCGTCGCAAGGTCGAGGTAACGGCTGGACAACTGCACGATTTAGCGCTGGGGATGAATGAAATCTTGGTGCTGAGTCGGGTCGGCAAGCGGGTTAAAAGCAAAGTTACGGTGCGGGCACAGGTGAATGGAGTTGCCACACAACTGGGTGAACGCATGGTGGTGATTGGCGACTGTCCGGAGCTGGGCAATTGGGATTTAGGCAAAGCCTATCCGTTGGAATATATCAATTCCAATACCTGGTTTGGGGAAATTGCATTTGAGGAAAGTGCCGGTAAAGCGATCGCCTATAAGTACGCCATCATTCGTGAAGGCACAACACCCCTGCGCGAAAATCTGACCTGTCGCCGTTGGGTACTGGCAGACGAAGGTACGATTAAATGGCGCGACACCTGGGCAGCATAAAGTCGTAGATTAAAAACAAAAGACAGCGGCACAACGTGCCGCTGTCTTTTGTTTTTGAATTTATAGCAGTACGCATTGGGGGTTAGGACGGGGTGCAGGGGTAAAACCCCTGCGTGGGGGCGAAGCCCCCACATTCCTGCTTAACAAAGTTAGGGGTAATGGGTTGAAGAGCGGTGCGTAGCACCGCTTTTTAACACATCACGTTTAATACATCACTCAGGCACCCAATCAAAAGTTTGCAGGGGGTGGAGGGGATAAAACCTCCAATCCCCCATGTTGCAAAAATTAGTGTTTGCACGACTCGACATCATGGGTCTAGATCACGTCTTAGCGCTGCTGGATTCTCTGAGACTCAGCAGGTAAGCATAATAAATTGTCATCGTAAGAACGAATCAGACCTCGCTGTCGCAGCTTACCCATGAGGCGAGTGACGGTAACACGGGTGGACCCGATCGCACTGCCGATTTGGGCATGGGTTAGCATCCAGGGCAAGTAATAGCCTTCATCGCAAGGTTCGCCAAATTCTTCGATCAACAGGGTCAGGAAACCTAGCAGCCGATCGATGGTGCGCCGTTGACCCAACGTACTGAGCCATAGCAGTTTACGCTGATGCTGATAGCGGAACGCATCTAGCACTTCCCGGCGGAAATGAGGCCAATTGTCGAGATCATGCCAATAAAGCCAGATCACAGAGGTTTGCTCAACATGAGCCACACTTTGCAGTGTAAAAGGAGATTGTGCCACGATTTCAAATGGCTGACCAGCGCCAACAAATCCTAAAAACGCTTCTTCCGAATTAATCCGGGGTAGGCGAGAAGAGTTGCCAGAGGTAGCGCTCACTTGCGCTTCACCAACCAACCGCACCGCACCTCGCTGAACGAGATAAAGTAACCCCGGGCGAGCCGGAATCTTCTCGTCTTTGCCAAATGTTCGGCAGCGATAGTGCTCCTGTGCCCAATCGATAATCCTTTGCCACGTCAGAAATGGGCGAGCCGTCTCAGATTGTGAAGATACGGAGTACATAGGCAGGAGTTGTGGGAATCAGGAGAGATTTCAATGCTCTAGACTGAAGTTTGTGCTGATAAGCCTAGCTCAACTCCTACAGACTTAATCACCTAGCAGGGTAGAACCAGCTTAACTTCACATCCATCTATAAGGGTAGGGGAAATTACGGAGATTGGATCACTAACTTCATAAGTGGATTCATCAGGCTTATCGTATATTCCCGATGCCACTTTAGATTTTGAACAAGAACCTCCACAATGACTTCAGGGACAAACCGCTAGATTAAATGAAAGCCAGGTTTTAGTAAAAGCTGAGCCAAGCTGAACTCAATAGACTGTGAAAGAGCGATTTATGTTGCCGTGAATTTAAGCTTTTCTGAAATCCTACCGTTTTCTCTTCAATTCCGTTTACGTCAGCAGCTACAAAGTATTATTGATTCTCGACAAAAAAATACATTTAGTACGAATTTTAAAGGCTTTTCTAACGTCAATCTGTCTAACATAGACAGATTGCAATCGCTGCGTCAGATTCCATTCAATAAAGTGAAAGAGGTTGAGAAGGTTTGGTACGTATCTGCGATCGCGTTTCAGCTTGCTCAGATTGATCCTCGAAATTCAATGGAAATTGCTGAAGAAATCGTCGCTGATTTAATTAAACCGATTAACCTTACCCCCGATGCATTGCATGATCAAGACGCCATAGTTGAGGGCGACAAAATTTGGCAGCGGCTGCAACAACAGTCGGTAGTTTGGGTTAAACCACCGGGATGGATCGGTTGGCAATTAACTCCTGGTGGTGTCGCAGAATGGCTGCAACTGTTAATTGATCATTGCTTTAGCGCAAGCGATCGCCCCTTGTTTAACCCGCTTTATCCTATGTTTAATCCAGAAAATCACCGTCTCAGTGATCCTACTAATTCTCTATTCTTAATTCAGCATAGCCATGCTCGTTGTTGTTCGCTACTTCGTTTAGCAGATCGTGAACATTTAATTACATTGGCTTTCAGCCCGGATAAAACAGAGCCAGAATCGATCAGCTACCAGATTGTGGCACCCCACCCTATTCCCTGGCTTACGGATCAGACCCATAGCCACCTCACCCATGCTACGGAACACGCATTAATTGCCCATTTAGTCTCAACCTTAGATGGTCTTTGCTTTTTGCCAGATGCAGCATCGGTGTGGAAGTTGGCGCATACTCTCAGCCAGAGCTTTCAACGCTTTTACGCAGCCTGTCCCATGTTTGGAGACCGGAGCACGACAGATCATCGGGCGATCGCCCAATCTCGCCTGGGATTAGTGTTGGCAACGCAACGGGTACTGCGGTTCATCCTGGAAGATGTCATCGGGCAACCTGCGCCTACAGAATTGTGAACCGGCAAATCTAGTAAAAGGCAAAATCGAATGAAATCAAAATACCGCCTTATTTTGAGCTGTTGCATTGCTGGATGGACGTTTGCGGGTGCTGTCGCGCTTTTGCCCCCAGCGATCGCCCAAGTGGAGCCAGGGGCAACCGTAGAGTCAGGGGCAACCGTGGAGCCAGAAGCAACCACCGTTGAACTGCTGTCTGTCAGCGATTCCCTATACCCCGTCTTGATAGAAGGGAAAGTTGGCTATATCAACGCTACAGGCACGATTGTAATACCTCCTCAATTTGAGGTAGGTTATCTGTTTTCTGAACCTGATGCATTGCCCAATGGCTTACGGTTAGCTGCCGTTCAAATCGATGACAAGTGGGGTTATATTGACCCAACCGGGGCGATCGCCATTGCTCCCCAATTTGATGGCGCGGGTCCCTTTTCAGAAGGACTGGCAGTGGTTGCAATGGACGGCAAAACGGGCTACATCGACCACACCGGAACGGTGGTCATTCCCATTCAGCTGGATCCGGTATGGGCAGCTTTGCTAGAAAATTTTTCAGAAGGGTTAGCGGTCGTTCGAGTTGGCGATCGCTATGGCTATATGAATCCGCAAGGAGACCTGGTGATCCCGGCGCAGTTTGCCGCAGCGGGACCGTTTTCAGAAGGCCTGGCTTGGGTGGTGGTGGATGATCACGTCGGCTACATCGACCCGACGGGAACGATGGTGATTGCGCCTCAGTTTGATCTGGCTCCCGTTTTACCGGCGGGCAGCTTTTCAGAAGGCTTGGCTTGGGTCGTAGTGGGTGATCAGGTTGGCTATATCGACAAAACCGGAGCATTTGCGATCGCGCCCCAATACAATATCATTGCCACCTCGGACTTTTCGGAAGGCTTAGCGGCGATCGTTCCCACTCCAGGATATTTGCATGGCTATATTGATACCACTGGGAGCCTGATCATCTCACCCCAATATGATCTGGCAGGCGATTTTCATCAAGGCTTAGCCCCGGTGGTGATCGGTGATCATGGCGGTTACATCGACCCTACAGGAGCGCTGGTGATCGAAACCGAATCGACTAATCTGAGTATCTTTGTCGATGGGGTGGCATGGATTACAGGTGGACAAGAAAGTGCCTATATCGATCGCACTGGGCGACGGATTTGGAGTCCATAATGCTAATTTTGAAAGGATTCACCATTATTGGGGCGATCGCCGTTCTGCTGGGTGCTATCGTTCTCATCCCCCAAACCCTGATGTATTTGCACAACCCTCCTGCTGAACTGGTTTCTATTACGGGGTTGCTTTTAGAAATTTATATGGCAGTGTTGGCGATCGCGGCAGCTCTCGAAACGTTGCTCTGGCTCTGGCTGGCATTTGCAGAAAATTCTCTGCGACGAGAAAGATTGATATTGATGGGTTGTTTTACTGCATTAACGGTCGTAGCACTCGGATTGTTTTTGAAATTGCGCTGGGGTTAAAAATCACCCCCACCCCCACCATCACCGCCACTACTGCCACCCCCAAAATCACCGCCACTACCACCGCCACCGCCATCGTAGTGATTATGCCCATAGTGGGTGTTTGTGCTGCGCCCCGTTCCCAGCCATCGCCATTTCTTGGAATTGAGCATCATCCCGCCAATCACTAGCATGATGAAGAAAGCTAGACTGCCCGTATCGGTTGAATTCCCTTGATTTTCCAAGGGTTGGCTAGCTTGTGTTGCAGCCGTTGGGGATGTTCCTAATGCCCTGACTAAAGCCTGGGTGCCCGCTAATGTGCCGGCATCAAAGTGATTTTGCTTGAACTGTGGAGTAATTTGATAGTCAATAATCTCGCTAACCGCCGCATTCGAGAGGATTGGCTCAATGCCATAGCCTGTTTCGATCTCAACCCGGCGATCGCCAATTGAAACCAGAAACAATACTCCATTATCTGATTCATCTTTGCCAATTCCCCAGGTGTTAAACAGTTCCGTTGCAAATGCCTTCGGTGACGCGGATGGAGCGGTTTCCGGCACTGTTACCACGGCAATTTCGGTGCCATTGTCGGCTTCTAACTGCGTGATCATCTGATTTAATTGGGCTTCCGTTTCATCGGTCAGAATCCCTGCCATATCCGTAACCCATCCACCGTGGGTTTGCCGGGGATTGGGAACGTCCTGTACTGTTAATGCAGACACGGGTAGGGAAATAAGAGCAACTGCTAAACCGATGGCTCCAGTGGTAGCCATCCATCCATGTTGAAATAGAGATGTGTTCATAGCTTTACAGCGCTTCGCGCCTAGATAGATTACGTTTGTTGAGGGAGCTGTGCGGAGCGCGGCTCTCTTTCAACACCTTGTATTTTCCGAAACTGAGAATGGCTATAACTACTGGTGGATAAGCGATCGCCGGTTATGAGTGCGATCGCATCAAAATCATCACGTTGAGCCACCTTGCTACTAACTGGGACAGGTCTGATCCTATTGCGGTAACTCTGTCAGGCATCCAGCGCGTTGAAACTGCTCGATCATGTCTGGATGATAGTCGGCGTAATAGCTGGACGTTGCCGGATTATCAAAAGGGCGAGGGTTGGCATATTCATATCGCCCTGCCCGATCCTCTGAAACAAAAGTACTGACTAAAAAGCCACTGTCTAAAACAAACGTTAGATTTGTGTCGGTGTAAATTTTGCCATCCACAACCCTGCCCAAATAGAGGTCAGTTTCATCTAAATAGCTATCGATAATGCAAACTTCACCCTGGGTTGGGGTGGGAAAAATTATTAGATTTTCTTCGATCGCTGCCCAATCTCCCAGAAATGGGGCGATCGCCCCATCTACGTCAGACCAATCCTGCACCAGGGCATCCCGTTGCTGACGCTCCAGGGGACTACGGCGATCGCTATAAAAGCCCGTTTCCATCAAGTTAGGAATATCTTGCCGCAGGTCTTGAACCAGTCCCTCAATCTCCATGTCCGTTGGATAGCGCTGAGATTGGGCGATCGCAGGTAGCGGTAGCCATAACACAGCCAGGGTCAGGAACAAAAACTGGGGACGCATCAGATCAACCTATTATCCGGGGCTAATCTTCTACTTCATGTCCAATTCTAGAAATTTCGCATGCACTGAGGATCATGGATTTAATAACCTGAAATTCTTGGGTACGGGCGCACTGCCGTGCGTCCCTACAGAAAACTTGACTGATAGAAATTATTTAATCCGCGATCCTTAGGAATTTATTGTCCGGATGAACGCCGTCCGCCCCTTCAAACACTTTTGCGTGACATTTCGTATGACTTCTGCTTTAATCCCATTCCAAATCTGATTTTTGATACTACAATGCAGCTTATTTAGTACTCATTCAAAACAGCCCAGGTTTTGGAATTCAGCCCCCTCCAACGCGTTCGGATCTAGGTTTCAGCATCGGTCAATGGCGATCGCAGTTGATGAAACAATTCTAGTGAATGGGTCGAGTCTATGCCATTTGAAATGGCTATATCTTGGGTTGTGCTTCAATTTTGTTGTTAATTTTTTGCAAAGGCGCGCGAAGCGCGCCTTTGCAAAAAATTAACAACCGATCTAGAGCATCACCCTATCTTGTTTGTGTTTTCTGTTGATTGTTTCTATTGATTTTGGAAGGTTAAACATCATGGGTGATTCGGGACGCACGCCAGTGGGAATTGTGGGAGCGTCAGGTTATGGAGGAGTTCAGTTAGCCAGACTCTTACTGGATCACCCAAAACTGGAGCTAGCATATCTGGGTGGCGATAGTAGTGCAGGAAAGCAATTTTCTGAGCTTTATCCTCATCTTGTCGGTCAGATTTCACAAACGATTGAGCCAATTGATCTAGATGTCATTGGCGATCGCTGTCAGGTTGTTTTTCTTTCTTTACCTAACGGTCTGGCTTACAAAATGGCTCCACAGCTATTAGAAAAGGGCTGTAAGGTGCTGGATCTATCTGCCGACTATCGTTTTTTTGACCTGGAAACCTATGCTGCCTGGTATGGTGGCGATCGCACGGATCAGGCGATCGCCCGTACAGCTGTCTATGGGCTACCAGAGCTGTATCGCGATCGGATTGCCGATGCCCAGTTAGTCGGTTGTCCCGGTTGCCATTGCACGGCTGCATTGCTGGCGATTTCACCGTTATTGAAACAAGGCTTGATCATTCCCGAAAGTGCCATCATTGATTCTAAAACTGGAACTTCAGGGGGGGGACGACAAGCCAAAGTCAATATGTTGTTGTCCGAAGCCGATCAATCGGTCAGTGCCTACAATGTTGCCCGTCATCGTCACACGCCCGAAATCGAGCAAATTTGTAGTGACCTGGCAGGGCATGAAGTGTTGATTCAATTTACGCCTCACCTGATCCCGATGGTGCGGGGCATTTTGGCAACGGTGTATGCGACGCTGCGCGATCCCGGACTGGTGCGAGACGATTTATTGACCATCTACCAGGCGTTTTATCGCAATAGTCCCTGGGTGCGAATGTTGCCCAGTGGCACTTATCCGCAAACCAAGTGGGCAAATGGCACTAACCTTTGCTACATCGGCATTGAAGTGGATCCCCGTACCGATCGCGTGATTGTCATGTCAGCAATCGACAATTTGATGAAAGGGCAAGCATCACAGGCAATTCAATGCCTCAATCTGATGATGGGTTGGGATGAAACCTTGGGCTTACCCAAGCTGAGCTTCTATCCCTAAAGCTGATTAGGACAAAGGTTGTGTGAGAACCCGCGCGGAGCGCGGGTTCTCACAGTTGATAGATTGGTTCTACTCCTGACAAATTTTGCGTTTACCTCTGGTAGAGGCGCGAGCGATCGCATCTCTACCAGGAGTAAACGCTGTTTTTTTTGATCAGCTAATCATTCATTCTTAAATTTTCACTACTCAATAAAGCCAGAATTAGCAGAAGCGCTTAGAGTGGTGTCTGTATTCTTGCCCTCAAACCATGCCATTTTCTCTGATGTAAACAGCGATCGCCCTCAATTAGCTGAACTGGAGGATATACCCCATATGAACATGACCCGACGTGAGGCATTAAAACTAGGACTCATGGGTAGTGGCGCACTGCTTTCCCCTTTTGGATTTCCGGCGATCGCCCGGGCACAATCCAGCCCCTACGTTCCGCGTTTCCAGCAACCCTTCCAAATTCCTACCGTACTCCAGCCCGTTCGTAGTGATAATACCTTCGATTACTACGAAATCACGATGCAAAAGCAACAGGTCAACATTTTACCGGATCGACCGGGTACAGAAATTTGGGGTTACAACGGCAGCTTACCGGGACCCATGATCCGGCAACCCAAACGGCGACAGTCAATGGTGCGGTTTATCAACCAACTGGGCAGCAGTATTGAAAATGGGCAGGAAATTCCTTTAAAAACGTCTGTTCACTTGCATGGCATGGCATCTCTACCCCAATATGATGGCTATGCCGAAGACCTTACTCCACCGGGATATTACAAAGACTACTACTACCCCAACAACCGGGCAGCAACCCTGTGGTATCACGATCATGCCGTCCATCGCACCTCTCGCCACGTCTATATGGGGTTAGCAGGGTTGTATATTGTGGATTATGCGGCTGATGACCTTTGCAACCCCGCTGACTTAGATAATTTGCCGCAGGGAGACTACGATATTCCCTTAGTCATTCAAGACAAGCGCTTTGATCCTGATGGGCAGCTCGTTTTTGATGATCGCGGACATCGCGGCATTTATGAAGATGTGATTTTGGTGAATGGTGTTCCTTTTCCGCAAATGGAGGTGGCTCGGCGTAAGTATCGATTTCGAGTGTTAAACGGGTCTGCATCACGGACGTATGAATTAGCACTGAGTCGAGAAGCTGGACGGTTAACCATTGGTGACAAATTAACTGTGGTTGCCAGCGATGCTGGCTTGCTCAACGCCCCCGTCGAACTCAAGACGCCCTATAAGTCATTGCGGGTGGGGGTGGCAGAACGCTACGAATTTGTGATTGATTTTGCTGACTATCCCCCCGATACAAAATATGTTTATCTCAAGAATCTGGGGTTTGTTAATAATCTAGATGCTGAAGCTCAGGCAATTGTGCGGTTTAACTTAACGGGCGATCGCCCATCTGAGAATCCTCCCATTCCTGGCAAACTGGGTAAAGTTACCCCGATTCAAAGCTTGCTTTCCCAGGTCACTCGCACCCGTACCTTCCGGTTCGATCGCAACGGCGGCAGTTGGAAAATTAACAACCGCTTATGGGATCGAGGCTTTGTGGCTGCCGATCCGGGCTTATGCGATGTTGAAATTTGGGATCTGGTAAACACAGGCGGCTGGACGCATCCCGTTCACATTCATCTGGTTGACTTGCAAATTGTCAGTCGCAATGGGTCACCCCCCGCCCCCTACGAACGCGGCTGGAAAGATGTTTTTGTATTGAACGATTTTGAAACGGTGCGCGTCATTGCTAAATTTGGTCCCCATGTCGGCAAATACATGCTGCATTGCCATAACATCGTCCATGAAGACCACGACATGATGACCCAATTTAAAGTCGGTCAGGGCGGTCCCGAACCTACGTCAGTACCAGCAAAACCCCTACCTGCCCCTGCCATTGGTTCGACGCCGACGCCATCGCTAATTAGCACCACCGACTTTCCATCGAAGTGCTTTATTCCCGCTCCCGATGGGTGTCAGTAAGATACAGTGCAGCATAGTAATTTCCTGAAACGCTCACGCCGTGAGCGTTTCAGGAAATTACTGTCCAGTGATTGGCTAAGGATCGTGGATTTAATAAAATCGAAGATTTTATTAAATCCACGATCCTTAATTCATCTGTGGCACCTGCACCAAACGCCATACAGTAAATCAGCCATGCCTTTAAATGCAAGAAGGCGCGTCCTTTGGACGCGCCTTCTTGCTTATTGAATCGGTTTTAAGCCGCGTGCTGACGATACCAGTCGATGGTGTTCTTCAAGCCCTGCTTAAACTCGACCTCGGCAACAAAGCCAAATTTCTCTTTGGCCCGTTGGGTATCCAGACAACGACGAGGTTGACCGTTGGGTTGATCGGTTTGCCAGACCAACTCGCCTTCGTAGCCCATCAATTCACAAATCAGGGTAATCAGGTCTTTGATCGTAATTTCATAGCCTGTGCCCAAATTTACAGGTTCAGACTCGTCATAGAGCTGAGTACCCATGACGATGCCTCTAGCCGCATCGGTGGAATAGAGAAACTCACGAGTCGGGCTACCGTCTCCCCAGACTGGAATTTGCGCATCGCCGCGCAGCTGAGCCTCATGGACCTTACGGATAAGTGCCGGGATCACATGGGAGCTACGAGGATCAAAGTTATCTTCAGGCCCATACAAATTCACGGGCAGCAGATAGATGCCATCAAAATTGTATTGCTGCCGATAGGCTTGCAACTGCACCAATAACGCCTTTTTGGCAACCCCATAGGGGGCATTGGTTTCTTCTGGGTAGCCATTCCAAATGTCATCTTCCTTAAATGGAACTGGAGTAAATTTGGGGTACGCACAGATTGTGCCAACGCAGGTAAACTTTTTCACACCTGCTTCATAAGCAGCATGAATGAGTTGGGTTCCCATCATTAAGTTGTCGTAAAACAACTCAGCGGGTTTTTCTCGGTTGAGACCGATGCCACCGACATGGGCTGCCAGGTGGATGACGACATCTTGTTGGTCAACTGCCCGTTGACAAGCCTCCCACTGCCGCAAGTCATAGTCTTGCGATCGCGGTATGGTTATCTTAGCTGGGTCAGCTCCGGCTTGGCACAGTTGATCGACGACTTGACGACCAAGGAACCCGGCTCCGCCCGTGACCAAAATGCGCTGATTGGTTAGCTCTAACTTTGCTGAGGTCATGGCTTTAATTACGTTACCTGCGTGGGGTTAAGAGAATTCAATTCGCGAAAAGCTTACGGCATCACACCGCCTACCGCTTTGCGAACCGTGGCATAGTCTGAGGCAGATTGAGGCGTGTGACCATTCAAAGATGGTAATCCCAGCGCTTGCAAGTCAGCATCTACCATCAGTTGAACCAATTCGGGAAACGTTACAGAGGGTTCCCAACCGAGCTTTTGTTTTGCCTTAGTAGGATCGCCAATCAACAGATCGACTTCTGCCGGACGAAGATAGCGTTCATCAAATTCTACGTAGTCTTCCCAGTTCATGTTGACGTGACCAAACGCCAATTCTAGAAACTCTTTAACAGAGTAAGTTTCACCCGTAGCGACGACATAATCATCGGGTTCGGTTTGCTGAAGCATTAACCACATAGCGCGGACATAGTCTTTGGCAAAACCCCAGTCGCGTTTGGAGTCGAGATTGCCCATGTAGATTTTCTTTTGCTGTCCGGCGACGATGCGGGCAACGGCTCGGGTAATTTTGCGGGTCACAAACGTCTCACCCCGACGAGGAGACTCATGGTTAAACAAAATGCCGTTGCAAGCGAAGAGGTTATAGGATTCGCGATAGTTTACGGTTTGCCAGTGACCATAGACTTTGGCACAGGCATAGGGACTGCGGGGGTAAAACGGAGTCGTTTCTTTTTGAGGAATTTCCTGAACTTTACCAAACATTTCAGACGAGCCTGCCTGGTAAAACCGAACCTCAATGCCTGTCCGTTGTTGATAGTCGCGAATCGCTTCTAACAACCGTAAAACGCCCATTCCTACCGCATCGGCAGTATATTCAGGCGAATCAAAACTGACTCTGACGTGAGACTGTGCGCCTAGATTATAAATTTCAGTGGGCTTAACCTCTTCCAAAATTCGTCGTAGAGTGGTTCCATCAGTCAGATCCCCGTAGTGAAGGAAGAGACGAGCCTGCTCATTGTGGGGGTCTTCGTAGATGTGATCAATTCGGTCTGTATTGAATGTGGAGGTGCGACGGATAATACCGTGGACTTCGTAGCCTTTTTCTAATAAAAGCTCACTCAGATAAGAGCCGTCTTGACCCGTAATCCCAGTAATCAGGGCACATTTTTGCTGCGTCATCCTTATGTATTCCTTGTGAATCGACTTAGAAGAGGGTTAAGGCTGTGACCAGCCTATCACCAGAGACTATCTGACAATCGGGAAGAGTATTTGCAATTTGCAATCTCTCCAGTTCCAACTATAGCTATCCTATTCAGGATCATGAATTAATAAAATCGAGGGTTGATGTTTTACACCACAGCCACGCCGCAGTATTAACGATCAACAGTTGGTTTCTATTTAATTCAGGCCAGAATTGGAAGGTTTCGGCTTAGTGGGCGATCATTTTTGCGTCAGGCTATCCCTTAAAGAATTGATGAGACAAAACATTAGAGAAAATACTCAAATTAATTCAAAAGTTAGCCTGAAAAAACGGACAAAATGTAAAGGAAATGTATATTTCTCACAAAGAATCCGCATGATTCTTAAATGCACGCTGACTATACCCAGTAAGATTTCCTATGCCGTTGAACCGTAAACTGGGTTAATTGGCGATCGCCCTGCCCGGTTCAACCTACTAAACTTACCTGTCAATTGTGCATCACGTTACTGTAGAAGAGTAATGATTCTACGTAAGCTCATAAGACTTGGGCAAGGTTAACCATCAAATCCGTTAGATAATGACTCCTGGACAGAGATTGACTGGTCAGGAGTTGCACTGATGTGATTAAATTTCTTTGTCTCGTCAGTTGGTTGCGATCGCTATAGTGTGCTAGAGCCTGGAGAGGTGCTTTAAAAATGTTGGAGTCTTACCGTCAACATGTTGCAGAACGAGCGGCGTTAGGTATTCCGCCTCTGCCATTGACTGCTGAACAAACGGCTGATTTGTGTGAGTTATTGAAAGTGCCACCTCAGGGTGAAGAACAGGCATTGTTAGAATTGCTACGCGATCGCATTCCTCCGGGGGTAGACCAGGCCGCCTATGTTAAGGCAGGATTTTTGACGGCGATCGCCAAATCAGACGCAACCAGCCCGATTCTGACGCCGTTAGCTGCCGTTGAACTGTTGGGCACCATGATGGGGGGCTACAACGTCCACTCTTTGATTGAGTTGCTAAAGTCCCCAGACGCCTCTATTGCCCAAGCCGCCGTCGCTGCCCTCAGCAAGACATTGCTGGTCTACGATGCCTTTCATGATGTACAAGAACTGGCAGAGAGTGGCAATCGCTACGCCAACCAGGTTTTAAATTCCTGGGCAAATGCAGAGTGGTTTACCAGTCGGGCTAAACTGCCTGAAGCAATTACGGTAACAGTATTCAAGGTGCCCGGAGAAACCAACACCGACGACCTTTCCCCAGCACCCCATGCCACGACCCGACCCGATATTCCACTGCATGCGCTTGCAATGCTGGAATCTCGAATGCCAGGAGGGCTGGATATTATTGCTGAACTCAAGCACAAAGGTTATCCCATTGCCTATGTCGGCGACGTAGTGGGGACGGGATCATCCCGTAAATCGGCGATCAATTCCGTGCTCTGGTACATTGGCGAAGATATCCCCTGTGTGCCTAATAAACGCACTGGCGGCTTTATTTTGGGTGGCAAGATTGCCCCAATTTTCTTTAACACGGCTGAAGACTCTGGGGCATTGCCGATCGAATGCGATGTCACTCAGATGGAAACAGGCGATGTGATTACCATCTATCCCTACAAGGGCGAAATCACTAAAGTTGGGGCAGACGGTGACGCCGCCCAAGTAGTTGCAACCTTCCAACTCAAGCCCGACACAATTTTAGATGAAGTTCGAGCTGGGGGACGCATTCCACTATTGATCGGACGCACCCTTACCGACAAAACTCGGATTGCTCTGGGATTGGAACCCAGTACCCTATTTGTTCGCCCCCAAATGCCAGCAGATACAGGCAAAGGTTTCACACTGGCACAAAAGATGGTGGGCAAAGCCTGTGGGCTTCCTGGCGTTCGCCCCGGCACCTCCTGCGAACCCCTGATGACAACGGTGGGTTCCCAAGATACTACAGGTCCAATGACCCGCGATGAGTTGAAAGAACTGGCTTGCCTGGGCTTCAGTGCCGATCTGGTAATGCAGAGCTTCTGCCATACTGCCGCTTACCCCAAACCTGTAGACATTGCCACGCACCAGCAACTGCCCGACTTCATCACCTCTCGTGGTGGGGTTTCCCTGCGCCCTGGAGATGGCATTATTCACTCCTGGCTGAACCGGATGCTGTTACCCGACACCGTCGGTACCGGGGGCGATTCCCATACCCGCTTTCCATTGGGGATTTCATTCCCGGCTGGGTCTGGATTAGTTGCCTTTGCTGCTGCGCTGGGGGTAATGCCCTTGGATATGCCCGAATCGGTGTTGGTTCGCTTTAAGGGCACATTGCAGCCGGGTGTGACCCTGCGGGATGTGGTCAATGCCATCCCCTATGTTGCGATTCAGCAGGGCAAACTGACTGTTGCCAAAGAGAATAAGCAAAATGTCTACTCTGGCAAGATTATTGAAATGGAAGGCTTGCCCGATCTCAAGCTGGAGCAGGCGTTTGAACTGACGGATGCAACCGCAGAGCGATCGGCAGCAGGCTGCACAATCAAACTCAGCCCAGAAACGGTAGCTGAATATCTGCGCTCTAACGTGACCCTGTTGAAAAATATGGTGGCTCGCGGCTATGGCGATGCCCGTACGATTTTACGACGGGTTGCCAAGATGGAGCAGTGGTTAGCAAATCCAGTTCTGATGGCAGCCGATGCCGATGCTGAATATGCAGATATTATCGACGTCGATCTGGATCAGATTACAGAACCAATTGTGGCGGCACCTAATGATCCGGACAATATTAAGCTGATGTCGGACTGTGCTGGAGACCCGATCCATGAGGTATTTATTGGTTCGTGTATGACCAATATCGGGCATTATCGGGCAGCCGCAAAAGTGTTGGAAGGAGCCAGTTCTACAAAAGTGCGGTTGTGGATCTGTCCGCCGACCCGGATGGATGAAAAACAACTGCGGGAGGAAGGCTACTACGACATTTTTGAAGCGGCAGGAGCCCGAACAGAAATGCCGGGATGTTCGTTGTGTATGGGCAATCAGGCGCGCGTAGATGATGGTGTGACTGTGTTCTCAACCTCTACCCGCAACTTCAACAACCGTATGGGGAAAGGCGCACAGGTTTATCTCGGTTCCGCAGAACTAGCAGCCGTTTGTGCCCTCCTGGGTCGTATTCCTACCGTAGAGGAATATATGGAAATTGTGACCCAAAAGATCGATCCCTTTGCAGCCGATCTGTACCGTTACCTGAACTTCGATCAAATTCCTAATTTTGAAGACGAAGGTCGGGTGATCGCATTGGAAGATATGCCCCGGATTGAAGACATTTTGGGAATGCCAACGGCAGCGGTACATTAATCGGTAAGTTTGATTGCGATCGCCCCCCTTCAATTAGGAAGTACGGGCGATCGCATCCGCCAGTGGTATTCATGTGATGATTTTTTGTTGCGCGGGCGTCGCCCACGCAATAGAAAATCGTTACTTTTTTAGAACTACCGAAAAAGGGTATGAAAAAGTTTAGAGTCTTGGATTGATTGCTATCTTCTGCGCCATCATTTTGGGGTCAGTTGCGATCGCCTCAAACGACTTCACAGCGCATAGAATCGGGAGCATGTCAGTTTTGTAAGTTTCTGCATCCGCCCCCCTTCGGGAAGCAAGCTACATCCCCCAGCCCCTTGACGTTTAAGATGATCGCTTCTCCCAAGCTTGGGAGCGGGATTTGAAGCTTCGACGTGAGACTTCGGCATGAGTTCAGTCGAACAGTGAGAGCGCAACGATGCCATGCTCCCCTGACTAGATAGCGATCGCGCTAAATTAGATTGCATACATACCCTGAAAAATCTGCCCTCGTGTCAAAAAAGGAAATAAAGAATCACAACATGGACAATTAATTGGCGACACACAAAAACAGTTGGGTATGCAATTTGATGTAAACACATCGTCGATTCCATACTGTTGTGGTGTCATTTTTTTGTAGATTTCATGAATAGCTGTAGCGCTAAAACGGCTACAGCGGCTAACGTTGGTTGATTGATTTGGAAGCCTCATTCTATCCTCCATAGGCTTGAGATTGACGGGTTGTCCACCTTATACCAGTTCCCTATAACGATGCATATGGTTTTAGGTTGGGTTGCAGCTCGCTTCTGTATAGCAATACAACGTGAAACCCGACAATAGCGAACCCTGTTGGGGTACCCTGCGGGAAGCAAGCTACGGAATCTCAACCCAACCTAACGATTTTGCTCAAGTCACATTGAATTGGTATTAGGACAGGAACGTTTCTATTGATTGAGCAGATAAACCTCCACATTCAACAAATGAACTTTCCACCTTCCACACATCCAGCAGGGCATTCAAGGGCAACACAGTTAGGGGAAATACAATTACAACCGCTTAGCATCATCCTCAGTAAAATATGGTCTCCAGGTACAACTGATGAGGGTCTTGCAGGCATAGGGCGAACAGAAATTTGATCTATACCGCGAATTACGACCTGGCGAGATGCACTAGGATAGGAACCAGTTCTTCCTCTTGCAATAACTGTAGAACTGGAGAAGCGGTCACGTGAAATGTTTTCTGATTGATTTGGAAATCTCATTTCGGTTTTCTCCTAAAACTTCATCAAACGCCGAATATTACGGACGAGAGGAAACCCATGCTATGGGCAAGCAGCTTGCGAAGCAATTCATGGGATTACCTTCGGTGAATAAGAGACAAGACCAGTAGCAACGCCAGAAAGATTCAGTTAATGCAGCAGAGGGTAAAAATTGAATATCTCGCGAAGGGGCAATTCCTGTAAATTCATTCCCTGTCTTGCCTAACATCGATTTCATTAGACCCGGAGATTGATTGGGGAGCCTCATCTTTTAATATCCTCCCAAATAGGTTTGGTGAGTTGGTTTATTTTCAATCGGGTGAACAGCACCCAAATCCAGAGGTTGTTTCACCTAGTGTGACTGCACTGAGACAGTTGTTGACTATAAATCTAGCCATCCCTTTTCCTGTCCCTGAAATCTCGCACGAGCAAGTTTCACCGCAATCTTCTACAGGTAAACGTTCAGGAGACGTAAATCCCAAATGCCCAAATGAGAAAGGCACTAAGCGCGCAGAAGACTGAGCAGGATAGACACCGTGTATCACTACTGGTTGTACGGAGACACCACGGATTACGTTTACTGCTTGACTTGGAAGTTTCATTGTTTATTTCCTCCTACATTTAATAAACATTAAGGATGAACAAAAGTTACTCTGAATCTACTACCGCACAAACCACGATCGCACTCTCCCCACACTTACCGGACACACATCACTCACATCAACTGTGAAGCGATACACTTTTCGAGCTTGTTCAAACACTCGTCTGGGATTGAAAAAAGTTAGCTTGACATCCCAACACTCAGAACCAGGACGACCCAGTGGACTGCGTTCCACTTCAATGGTGTCGAGATCCATTTCATCTCGAATTGCAGACTCAAAAATTCGTTCGACATTCAGAGCATTCGTCGCTGAATAGTTGATGGCTCGTTCTTGAGGTGTGATACCAAGATTACGAAGCTCATAGTAAACTCGCTCTAAGAAATTCATTACAGACTCCGATCGCTCCCCATAAGCCTCTCGGGCTTGATCTGATGCAGACTCAGATGGAGGGCTGCCGCAAACGGCTTCAATCAGTGCGGTTGTTGTCCAGCTATACATACAACGCAGCGTCGGCAGAATCACAGGCACCACCTGCCCCGACATCAACATCACTTGCCCCACGATTACGCCGGGAACGGAAATGCGTTCAACTCCTTCTGTGATTTGCTCTCTGAGGAACTGAACTAACCGCTCATAAGCGCGATCGGCAAAGGCACCTTGGGGTTGGATCGCATAAATGGGCGTAGCATCCAGATTCAGCGTCCAAATGATAGTTGCTGCATCCCAACAATTTGCATTGAGATAGGCAAGTAGTTGTTGAACGTCTTGAGGATTTGCCCCTTCGCCCATGTGCTGTTGAACCGAATTTCGGCAGGCTTCTGTACCAAAGTCGTATCCCAACTGTCCTAATGCATAAACCAACTGTACAGATGTAGCATTGCCACCTCTACAACTACAATCTGCTGATTGTATTCCGCTGGCATCTACCTGTGCTAATGGAGTTGATGAAGGCTGAGGTTGCAGAGAGTGTGGCATCACTTTAGCCGGGAGGGGACTGTAGGCTGCTGCTTGAACCGCAGCATCTGGCTGATGGGCTAGAGGTGAGGATGGACTGACCTCCTCAATTGAGGTTGGTTGTTTTGCTGCTAATTCCAGGTTTTCATTCATGGTTTTTCCTTGTTGAGCAATCAATAACATGGCTCCTTTAACGTTGAGGCGACCTGCCAGAAGGCGACGGCAATCAGTCGCAGGTTGGGCATCACAGGCGATCGCACTTTTCAAAATGGCATCTCGTACGGCATGAGGATTGGGAGCTTGACCCCGTTTAACTTGCAAACTCAGGAGCAATGCTGCAATGCCAGAAACAATAGCCGTGGCATAACTCGTCCCGCTACTGGTTGTGATTTCGCCTCCCGGAACCGCTCCAGGAATGTTTTCACCCAGTGCCAAAATTCCTTGTGTACGGTACGACTCACCCCAATTGCTGAAATCTAGCGGCATTCCTGCCGCATTCATCGCACCCACTGTCAGAACCGAAGGCAACGCACCGGGAATATGCAAACAGTTGCAGCCATCATTGCCCGCCGCCGCTACAATCAGAATGTTTTGATCGGTGCAATAGCGAACGGCATTTGTGAGGAGTGGATCAGCTTCTCCGCTTGAAGTCAGTTGTCCGCCACTGATGTTGATA
This sequence comes from Calyptranema fuscum S582, assembly GCF_055793305.1. Taxonomy (NCBI): domain Bacteria; kingdom Bacillati; phylum Cyanobacteriota; class Cyanophyceae; order Oculatellales; family Oculatellaceae; genus Calyptranema; species Calyptranema fuscum. The sequence goes on along the minus strand of NZ_JBSLYH010000018.1, from coordinate 55,629 downwards.
ATGTGGGCACCGTGATTGGCAGCTAATAGGATAGCTCTGGCGAGATCCAATTGAGAACAAGGGGCGATCGCTCCTGAAAACGGGTCTTCGACCAATGCCGCTCTCTTGCTATCGGTAAAGATAGGCACCACCAAACCCTGACAGTGAGGAGCAAGACCTTTGAGCAAGCTGTGATGCTGACCCAGGATAATACTCGTAATCTGGGTACCATGCTGTGCGGCTGACCCGTGAGCGGACGAAGTTGGAACGAGTGGTTGCAGTTGCGTGAGTCTGGCATCTGCAAGACTGGGGTGAGATTGATCAACCCAACCATCCAAAACAGCAACACAAATTTGAGACTCTCCGACTGTTTCTGCCCAGAGATCTGGCAGTCCTGCAATTGCAGGAGTGGTGGCATTGATGACGACGGGCATAACGGATGACCTCCCGATCGTTGATGTTGCAAGGAGGTTTTATTGTTGCCAAACTGCCGCAAATACATGGTTGCGACTCCTTGCTGCGGCTGTAACCATCGTGAGCCTGTATCCTTCTTGATTGACCCACCGATCCAATTCATTCTGATAACTGGATGAACTCATGTCATGCCTCAGAACCTGGGGTCGATCGATATTGCCGTAGAAGATAGCAGAATACCGGATATCACCATTGTGGTTGTAGGTCTTGAGGTAAGAAATCTCTCGTTTTGCGCCTACTTGTTCGTCAACAAATGCTTGATACTGATCTTCTGTAAGGAACGATTTCACCGCCAATTCATCAACCATTTTCTTTTCGTAGAAGCCAGCATAGTGACGCTGCCCATCAATTGAGGTAACAGAAAGATTGACTGGAACAAAGCCTTGAGCCGTCAACGCATCAAACTTCTCCTGATGCTCGGTAGCCGTGAGACCATGATAGGCAGGCATATTGGTGCGATCGCCTTTGACCAGAATGACCGCATATCTGATCTGTCCTGATTGCACATAGCTGTCTACTTGCTTGAGCTTGTAGGAGCCATTTTCAACATGTTCATCAAACACCTCTTGATACTCTTTACCCGTCAAGCCGTGTCGTGCTAACCAACTTGTTTTAGAGGGGCGAAAGATCGCATTAACAAAGACTTCTTCTCCAACGTTGTAGAAGTTGATCCAGTCGGGCATACTGCCATGAGGAGATGATCCCGTTTTGTCGTCCCGATTTGCGTAACCTTTAGCATACTTGTCATCGGGCAATTCGCTCTCAGGGCGACAGGTTGGAGCGATCGCATTAAATGCCTGAGAGAAAATTTCTTCTCTCATGTATTTTTCATACAGTCTGAGATACTCAAGCCTGAGCGCTTTTGTGTATTCAAAATGGTCTAAGTTTTTGTTTTCCTGGTGAAACTGGGCGACTTGTTCTGGGTAGGCGATCGCTGCGACGAGAAGCCCCACTAAAACCATTCCATAGTTGTTGTAATCTCGCTCTCCAATGTTGTGTTCATCCACTCCTTTTTGCAGAATGAAATAAAAACCTATTCCATTCGCACTGTATTCTTCAGGAGGGTTGATACTATCTGAAGCAATACCAGATTTATGCTGAAGTAGCCTTCGGTACGTTACCTTCTCAAAGTTTTTACCCGCCAGAGTAGTTTCTCTCCACTTCAGCGGCAGTTTCTCCCAAATCGACATGTCTAGCTGGTCTTGAACACTGGCATGACTCAATTTGTGGCGATCAAACAAGTGCAGCAATGCAACAGCGGTCAGCACTTTGCTAACCGAACCAATGCCGCTAGAAATGTACGTTTTCATTGGCACATTTCCATCACCGGGCGCTTGTGCCCAGCCACCGGAGACTTTTGCCTGGATGTCCGCTTCGTTGGCAATTACAACCGCATAGCCTTTAACTCGCTCGGCGAGTTCTTGATGAATTTTTTCTTCAAATACAACTGCGTTGAATTTAACTTGAGTTTGAGTTGACATCGTCATAAATCCTTACGAGGGGGCTTTCGTAGATGACCGCTCTTGAAATGACGCATTCAAGCTGAAAATGGGTTTGCAAACAGAAGGACTGGAGTTAGATGATCCACAACTCCAAAGGTGTCCGAAAAAGGTTTAATGCTGGATGAAGAGACAGAGTCAGAAGATAGAGTTGCGATAGTTTCGGCAAAAATAGGTATTGGACGTGAGCGACCACTCAAGAGTGCTAGCGCGTCAATGCTCGTGGCGTTGTTGAAGGTCAGAATCAGCGTCCCTCGGATCTTGCCCTCAGCCTCAACGGAAGACGCTCTATCCTGTGAGGACATCGCTCCCACAATTGCTCCAACCGTCCCCAGCAGTTCATCTGTAGATCCATCAGTACTGTTGCGTGGAGTTCTTGTAACATCACCAAAACGAATACTCCACGCCAAACAGCCTTCTGCCGTTGTTGTCGGTTCTGGGAGCACTCCGAGCAGTTCATCAGAAATTTGGTCTGGGTGAACAGTAATATCGATGGTTCCGGTGTCTTGATTGAGAGTAATTTTCATTGGTTTAACCCTCGACCCAACTCTAAAACGATAAGTTGACTGTAGATCGCCCCAGAGATAAAGTCCTGCACGTTTGTGCGGTTAGTGCACAATCTTGTGGTGAGTTAAGTAACGTTTTATATAGAAATTGAATGCTTCATTAGAATGGAGTGCAGGGGTGGAACCCCTGTCCGGGGGCTGTGCCCCTGTCCTAAGGATCACAAACTAATTAACCTAGAATTTTATTGGAGAGAGCTATTGGAGAGAGCGACGGCGGAGCCGTCGCTCTCTCCAATAGAATTAGGTTTTATTCGATCCCCGATCCTGACCAACCCTTCGGCTGCTATAAATTCAAAAACGTTTTGGGAGTCACCCCAGTCAGGCGCTTAAAGTGACGGTGCAGGTGACTTTGATGGCTGAAACCACAGGCGATCGCCACGGCTGCAATACTCATGCCACCTTTTTGCAGCAATTGCTTGGCTCTGCCCACTCGTTGTTGAATCAAATACTGATGGGGGCTCAGTCCAGATGCTTGCTTAAACGCACGACAGAAATGATGCTGGCTCATTTGGGCGATCGCTGCCAATTCTTGCAAACTCAGTTCACGCTCTAAATAATCGTTGATATAGTCTGTAACCAATCTCAATTTGTATTGAGGCAGTCCACTGTTGCAGGGTATAGTTCGCTGGTTTTGGGTGGAGTAATGCTGTAAAAGATGGATAGCAAGAGTATTGGCGAGGGTTTCAGCATATAGGCGACTGCCATAGCCCTGCGATCGCAATTCTGCTTGCAGTGCCAGCCCAATCTGATAAACCAACCCATCTTGGAGGGCAAAGTGAGGAATCAACTCCACCTGCTCCCTTCCCAATAGTTCAATAGCATGTAAGTTTAATAAATCTGGCTTGAGGTTCAGGGAAAGGATTTGAAGCTCAGTATTCCAGCGAAACGAGTGACAACTGTAGAGAGGACAAATCACAGCCATCCCTTGAAAGTGAGTTACTGAACAAGATTTTCCTTCCACAATGCACTCTGCCTGGAGGCTTTGCCCCATATTGATGCTGACCACATAGTGATCAAGGCAAAATTCGGGTGTTTCCCCCGGAGGGAGACAAAATGCTTCTAGCGTAATAGTGCTCCATCCAGAGTTTGAGCTGGTGAGCGTGGGCACTTGTTCAAAAACCTCAGGCAAACACGTTGGGTGATTTGAATCAAGTTCCGGCGGCTGTTGGGTTGACATGACTCGCCCTCCTGTTTCTGAAGAGGCAGCTTGTTCAAGGTTTATCGTTCTATGCTGGTTCAGGCAGGACGATGAAGGGTTTCCTACAGCGCATTCCCTGAAGCATGCGTTAATGTTCGTCTCGTTAGCCACAGGCTTCATTGTGCAAATCGGAGATACAGTTTGCCACTACCCATGAGGGTACTTTTTAGACAAGCTGCTATGTGTAAATGTTTCCAAAAGACCGGAGCAATCGGGAGCCTTAAAGAAAGCACTTGCACAAACAATGAATTACGTAGATGACTACGCTTTATGTTACCAATGCTGAGCAAGTGATCAAGCTCCTTGAAATGGATTCAATACGTTCTATGGAATAGCTATTTGAAAGCCTGACAGTCTTGGTTAGAGAATTATTCACTCTCTAATAGATACCACCAAACGTTCGCCCTTAGAGACAGCTTGCGGCATCACTATTAATAGGCAATAGACAGAAAAATCCTGTCATGCAACGCAACGTGGCACGATTTGAGTGAGACGCTAACTTCTCTAGAATCTGTCTAAAAAGTTGTTTTTTTCGTGCGCGAAGCGCACGAAAAAAACAACTCTCTTAGCGAGTTTAAAACACGCCCTGGGTTTTGATTTGAATGCGATCGCGCCTTCGTTCAGTGCCCACAGAGAAAAGCAATGCTGGGTTTTCTGGCGTCAATCCAGCCTGTGATTGGCGATCTCACTGGAAATTCCAACCCTGTCGGTGGACTTATAATAACCCCACGGAGAAAACTGTTGCAGGAGCGTGATGACTCAGCACATTATTTCTGCTGTGCACTAGTACACCAACTTAAAAGTTTTAGAAGGGGTGGAGGGGGTTTTACCCCCTCTTGGGGGCGCAGCCCCCAAACCCCCATGTTGCAAAATTTCGTGTTTGCAACACTAGTTTTCATGGATTGTATACTTTTTAACAAGGATCGGGATTTCTCTTATTGCTTGCTCAGTCTACCCAACGTAAACACACCAAGAACAGAGAGTATATGAGACCAAGATTATGGATTGTAGCTTTTGGACTTCTTCTCTTCATCGAGCCTACCCGTGCTTACCCTAAGACGCAGCCCGACCTAATGGGTCGTCGTCTCACAGCGTCCGAAATAGATGCTCTAGGTTCTCCAGTCCAGTCGCCTTGCAGCAACAACCAACTCCCGCCCGACACTGAAGCCGAAACCTGTACAGTGCGCGGCCCCTACCAGGGCATCATCGCTGGCAAACGGGGAACCGAGGAGAGCTTATCCGATGCGCTAACCGCCTGCCGTGCCGACCCCTCTTGCCTTGGCGTGAGTTCTATTTGGTATACCCAAAGCCCTTGGTTTACCGTTACAGAAGCCTCTAACTTCGCGGTTGATACTGCATCCTATGGTTGTACCATCGTGCTCGATTGTAGGGAGCGGGAATGCCGCAGATGATATTCCGTTTCTTGAGAGTTTCAACTGAGGGGTGGTCTAGATCGTTAGAAATCCATCAAGGTGGATTGATGCCAACGAAAAGACAAAATGATAAATAAAATCCTCCTAACGCAGCAACCAGGATGCACAAAGGAAAAAACCAAAAATGAAAAAACGAAGCATCAAGTGCATCTTGCGGGTTTTTGGGATTGTATAAAATCTTAATTTTAGTTCCAATAGCTCTTAACGCCACATTCGCATCAGAGGGTATAGAGAATGGGGAAACAAAAGCAACCGTCTCGCCAGTTAGGGTCTGAAATTCTATCTCTTCACTAAACGTCCGATAACTAGAGATAGTGTTGCGAGTGATCTGATATCCAGTAATAACACCAGTCGTCCGAATCCCCTTGGTCGCCATTTTATAGTTTTTGTGGAGCATTGATATGGCAATATAGCCAAAAAAAGCGCTGACCAAAAGGAACACGATGCCGATAAGAATCTCGATCAAGCCGACTGAGTTTGCACCCATACAATATACCTAACTACAGAGAATAAAATTTTGTTTCGAGATACTTTCACATGTAATGCCTGACAGTCAAGCAAACGTGAAGCTTTTTTACATGATTAAGTCCTTACGCAGCCCAGAAGAGATGGAGGAAGTCATCCAGTTGTGCAAATCTGCACACTGATGAACCCTAAGCCCAAGGTGCCTAAGTCGCGATCACAGCGCTACCAAGCCAATTAGAAACCCTAAGCTGGGCGATCGCCTAACTTGAGGTCGGGGTGTGATGATGGGGGCAGCCTAACTTGTTATTAGACGGAAAAGTTCTGTTTACCTACCCTTTAGAGGGTCTTAGGCAGAAAAATTCTGTCCAAAAGCACAATTCAGCGATTTTTCTACCACTATATCTTTTTGACAGCTAATTTCTCTGCAAGTGTCAGCAAGTCTTCAAAATTCTGATGAGTTTGGTTTAACTCAACTTGTTTAGGGCGATCGCATTTTTATCGAGCAATCTTACTCATGGAAAGATACATTTGCTGATATCTAAATGATCGCAATGGGATGGCTGAGAGTATGACTGATAGACCATTTACTCATCTGCTGCATTCAAAACATCTGCATAGAGTTGGCTACTGATTCGGAAATTTGCTTGAGTGATTAAATCATCCATGATGGGTTTAACTGTCGCAATCAATTTTTGGCGTTTTGCGAACAGCAAAATACCTAGAACTCCGATGATCGTGACCCCAAAATCTTTTGCTGCTTGTTTACCTAACCGCTCATCGATGATTAATCGAGTCGCTTCAACTTCGATAGCCAGTGCAATCGCTTCAGCCTCTCCTACATTTACCTGAGTTCGTAACTCATTTACCAATTCTTGATTCTGTACAGAGCAAATCTCTAGCCAAGTTGCTGCTTGAACTGCTGTAATTACGGTTTCACCAGCCCTCTTATCCAATAATTCTTCGCTCACCGCAAGCGGAATCAGAATCTTGCCGTAAAGCTGATGGATTAGCTGAAGCTGCCCAACCTTAGCCAAATTTGAAATGGGAGATGTATTGCTGACAATGATCACTGCCAGTTTGATTCCTGCAAAGTCTTAAGATCTTCCTGAAACTCAGCAACATCATAATGGACGCAGATACGTCGATCAGCCAACAGTTTTTGAAATTGCGTCCGATGTAGCCCTAGTAACTCACTTGATTTTCCTAAACTAATTTTGTCTTGGCGAAATAACATCAGCACAATTTCCAGAAACAACTCGCTTTCTGATAGCCCACTGGCTTTGACAATGTCGTCTGAAATGACCAAACTCATGGTTATCTCTCCAACTTTTCGATGCTACTGCTCAGATCGTAGCAGCCAAACTAGCTTTAGCTTTAGCCTTGATAGCAGCAGTATATGATTCTGGGAATCGGCGAGTTTTAGCAATTTTTTAGATCTGGGGCGATCGCCCCTTCAATTAAGCATCATGGGCGATCGCATTTTTATCGACTAATCTCATCGATGAAAGATAGGGTTGCTTGCGTCAGGAATTGATATAAAGGCGATCGCTAACGTTCCAAATCACCGGCACAGACCCTCTTTACAACTCACCAATCGCTTGACAGTGTTCCAGGTGCATTGGGATGTTAGGTTTCGTGCTTTGATGTTTGAAACTCTATGATTTTAGAATACAAGCTACTGACTGATTCTTGAGCAAACAGCTGATCCTTGAGTTTCAAGTAATCTCCCTTACCAATATTGCACGCTGCCCAAAACCGAGCAACAGCAGACGCTTCCATATTAGCCAGCAAAATCTGAAACCCTTCTTGTAAAACTTGTTGCTCACTTTTAACTTGGATCATCGCTGCTTATCTCTAAAACAAAGCCAACTGGATTGATAACTTTCATCGTTAACCCTGAACACCGATTGATCAACCGCTTGTCACAGGTGATGAAATAGTCACTTTTAGCTACTTCAGTACAGATTATAAGACTGGTATCTAAATACACCCTTGTCATGCGATCGCTCGAAGCAAGACTGCTTAATTGTATTTTGCCGATCAGTTACACCGAATCGTTCCAGTCAGAAGCCTTCAAGAACTGTCCCAACCAGTAGCTAAAGAAGGCTAACGGCTCGATTGAGTGGCTACAAGTAACCTTAGATTCAACACCCAAGGTTCTCAGCAGTCCGCTCCAAGCGAATTGTTAGCCTGCGTACTTGGGCGACCGCCCCTACAACTGCTACTGGGTTGTAGAACTCTCATCGCATTCCAGAACTAAGGAACCCAAAGTGTAGAGGTGGCACTATCTAAACTACTTCCTTGAACAATATAGATACTGTACTGATCCTCGGGATATTTTTCTTGTAGCCGTAATTTCTTGACAAAGGCATCCGTACTTCCGTGTTCCATGATGACTTCTCTAACATCATTCAATGGAAAAGGCCAAAACACTTCACCAGTGACCTTATTAACAACCTTTATGCCGAACCCCATAATTAGTTCACTCCCTTGTGAAACTTGGAAAAACCATCCATTACGGATTTGCGAGAAGACCGCGATAATAACAGGCAACATTGAAGGACGCTCTCTGTCGCCAAGCTCTTAGCAGGCTAACTTGTTATTAGACGGAAAAATTTTATCTATCTCTCCTATATGAGATCTTAGGTGGAAAAATTCTGTCTATCTAACCGATACTGGATCTTAGACAGAAAAGATCCGCCTGAGAGCACAATCCAGCAATTTTTCTACCACTATATCTTTTTGACAGCTAATTTCTCTGCAAGTGTCAGCAAGTCTTCAAAATTCTGATGAGTTTGGTTTGACTCAACTTGTTTAGGGCGATCGCCCCCCTCAATTAAGCATCATGGGCGATCGCATTTTTATCGACTAATCTCATCGATGAAAGATAGCTTTGCTTGTGTCTGGAATTGATATAAAAGCGATCGCTAACGTTCCAAATCACCGGCACAGATCCTATTAGCAACTCACCAATCGCTTGACAGTGTTCCAGGTGCATTGGAATTGTTAGGTTTAGTTTGTGCCAAGTAGTTTCAGTGCCAGTGCTTTTGCTTTGTCTATTGGTAACTCTTTTTCTTCAATATGTTCACCGTGGCTTAGCTGATCACGGATTCTTTTCATCTCTAGGAAGCACTCTACATCACTCTCTTCAATCCTTTCCCAAGCAATTATTGAGCACCAATGGAACCGTTGTGATAAATTTTTCGAGTCCACAAATATTTTTTCAAAAAACTTTGTAGCTGGTTCTTTTACACGATCAGGCACATTGAAAGCTTCTTGCACGTTGTTACTGTAATTCAATGACTTATATGTACTGTGAGTGTATCTCTCTATAAATTGAAAGTAACCAAGGAATTTTTTCAATTTATCAGATTCATTAAGAGCTGCATAAAAATGCCTACACGTATCTTTAGTTAGAACAGGCAATAACCCTTTCGATTTTTCTAATGATGTGTTGATTTGTTCAAGACTTTTCGGAGAAGACACATCGAAGCTAGCGCTAGAAGTAATTTTTAGGTCAAAAAGTGTTTGCCCTTTGCTTGTGACACCGAAAATTCTGCGCTCTATTAGTACAAGATCGACTTGCCGTTCTAGCGTCGAAAGATGAACCGTTAAAGATGTCACGATACCCGGAATAGCTGCGTCTTCCCATTCCCTAATTTCTTTTTTGTCAAAAGCATCATAAGTATAAATACAGCCATCCTTTTCCTGTCTATATCCTCCTCGCAATTCCCTTGGAGAAGCTTCTCTAAAATAAAGTAAGAGGAAAGGCGGATTTACTTTCTTATCAGATAACCACTTCTCCTCATCTTCGACAAACACGTCCCCAACCAATATTTTTGAAGCTTTATTAATTGATTGAGCGATTACGACAGTACAACGATCTGCGATAGATACCACGTCTGACTGCTTTCCCTCGCAGTCTTGCTGAAATACCATTCCCCGCAATGAGTAAGCTCTAAGAATCCCAAAATGAACTTCTATCACATCAGTCACGGGATACTCAGTGTAACCCATAGTTTCAATTGCATATCTCGTGAGAGTCATTTCGTCTTCGTAATTTGTGATTTAACACCTAACTTGTTATTAGACGGAAAAATTCTGTCTATTTACCCTTTAGGGAATCTTAGGTGGAAAAATTCTGCATATCGACTCGCTTCACCCGCTGCTAGTAACCTTTCGTAATTACAAGAGACTCGATACAGTCGGTGTGCAAGTGGATTGTTATGCTATTCGTTATTACTCTCCTTTAAAGTAAAGCCTCCAGAAATAAATTACCTATTCAACTGCAAGTTTTCTACGTCCAAGACGGACTAAATCATCATAAGCAGAGCAAACCTCATTTGCCGCATTATGTACCTTTGTAATGGCTCCATAGTATATTTCAGGCTTAGTGTACTTAATATCAGGATAAACAGCTATTTTAGAGTTATGTATCCAGTTCTCGGTCGTAAAAACCACCTCACCAAGGATCGCTAAAAACTTCTCAACGGCATCTGTCAACTGAGACTCACGCACATCGAGATCCGAATCAATGAACTCAAATTCAGGATCTTTGCACTGTAATTTATATTGCCGCAAATCGTCGTGTCTTTCACTTAAGAATGGATCAGTATAAATGTGATTTCGTATGAAAGAGATTGAACCTCCTTTGCCCGGAAGGATTTCTCTTATCTTCAAAAATAATTTTCGATCCAGCTCAATACAATCTGGATGAACAATTACAAGATTTTTACTTCTTACCTTTTCATACCATCTATCTCTATGCTGTCTTAACTCAGATTCTGTATATTTTCGACCTTTCGGATGTTTAGGATCATAAGCTTTTACTTCCGCATGGCACTCAAGACAAAGAGGAGTACAATTTTCGTATGTATCTGAACCACCTTGCGCTTTTTGAATTATGTGATGTAGTTCTATTTTGAAACCACAAAACTTGTGACAGATACAGCAGCACCTACCGCAATCCAAAAGTGCTTTTTCTGCGACAGATTCGGGAAATGCCATTTAAACTTCTTCCGTCCACACTCAGTAAGGAAAACTGAAACTTATTTATAAATCTAGTATTTTTTCTGTTTTTTGTCAGAATTTCCTGAACTTAGGCTCATACTTGGGACTAGCAGCATAACTACCTAATGTAAGATCTTAGGCAGAATATTTTCTGTCTATCCAGCCGGTATTGAATCTTAGACAGAAAAATTCTGTATAAAAGCACAATCCAGTAATTTTTCTGTAACCATAGCTTTTTGACACTAATTCCTCTGTAAGTTTCAGCAAGTCTTCAGAATTCTGCTGAGTTTGGTTTGACTCAACTTGAAGAGGGCGATGTTTTACTCTATGTATCCTTCGTTATTAAAAGGGTGCGATCGCCAAAATCGACAAGGTTTCCAGCAGTTCGTTTAAAAAGTGATCGTTGAGTGAGATCGGGCTGAGAAAACCCCTTACACTCAGGGAAAAGCATTGCTTGTGTGCTGTTAATTTAGAACCTTTGAATTCACAGCAATAACGAGCCATGTTTATCAAAAAGCTTACCTACCGCACCTGTTTATGGACTCGTCCCAACTTATTGCGATTGTTTCAGTAGCGATCGCCACCTCGACCCCTTTGGTTTTTGCCTGCATTGGTGAAACGATTACCGAACGGGCAGGGGTAATTAACCTCTCCGCAGAAGGAACGATTTTGCTGTCTGCAATGGTGGGGTTTGCCGTGGCTAAGACCACCGAAGGGTTGGGTACAGTGCCCAGTCTGCTATTGGGGTTTGGGGCAGCCGCTATGGTGGGAGCGGCGATCGCTCTGATTGTTGCCTTTGGGACGTTGACGCTAAAACAATCGCAAGTGGCGATCGGATTTGTTTTGACCTTGTTGTGTGCTGATCTATCGTCGTTCTTGGGTAATCCGTTCGTCCGGATTCCAGGCCCTACGGTTCCCAGTTTCAGGCTGCCCATTTTGCAAGATCTGCCGTTGATCGGTCACTTGTTGTTTCAAAGTGATGTGCTGGTTTATGCCAGTTATGGGGTGATTGTAGCGACCTGGATTTTCTTTTATCGCACTCGTGCGGGGTTGATGCTACGGGCGATCGGTGAGCAACCAGCGGCAGCATTTGTCCGGGGGACAAATGTGGTGTTGATGCGCTATTTCTACACCATGTTGGGGGGTGCATTGATTGGCATTGCCGGGGCTGCTTTTGCTTTAGATTTCAAAGCGGGTTGGAGCCATCGCCATACGGCGGGTTATGGTTGGATCGCATTGGCGATCGTTATTTTTGGCGGCTGGAATCCGCTTCGGGTTGCGCTCAGTTGCTACTTATTTGGCATTTTGCAATCCCTGGCAAGTGTTGCCCAAAGCTCTATTCCGGGCGTTCCTACCCAGGTGTTTACGACTGCCCCGTTTGTGTTGATGATTTTGTTGTTGGTGTTGACGTCGAGTGAATGGCTAGAGCGCTTGCTGAAACTGTTGCCACCCAGCCTGAGTCGATTGCTATCACAAACCATCCGCAGTACCCCACCTGCTGCCTTGGGACGGGTGTTTCAGCAAGATTAGATTTGAAATCAGCCATGATCTAATTAATATAGGCGTCGTCAATGAGTTGTAAGATAAGCGGGTTATGAGAGGCGCATTCCGAAGGGGTGCGCCTCTCACAACCCATTTGGAGTAATCAATAACACAGCAAAGTCGTGCTATCTGTTATCCATTAAGAAGCACAAATTAAAAACAATCCGGACGTTTATTGAATCCACGATCCTACAGCGCTTTGCGCTTGAGTAAGCCATAGTTATTTTTGTGAGAGCCGTGCTCCGCGCGGCTCTCACAAAAATAACCTGGTTTTAAGCGATTGAAAATCGCTGTAAGAACAATCTATTGATTTAATTCGCGCTAGATCAGGGAGCATTGGAGAACGCAGTATGGTGCAACAAACTCACCGCCAAAGCACGCAACACCATGAGGCAACCACCCTTGATCCGGTTTTATTTAACGATTGGCATGTGGTAGGGCGATCGCAAGATTTGCAATCAGGGGCGATCGCCAAAGCTCGTCTGTTAGAAACCGATCTGGTGATCTGGCGCAGTCATCATGCTGATGTGTTTGCCTGGGCAGATCGCTGTCCCCATCGCAGTGTCAGGCTTTCGGGGGGCACAGTCGTCGAAGATACATTGGTCTGTCCCTATCACGGATTGGTGTTTAACACCGCTGGACAATGCATCGAAGCTCCATCCCATCCCGGCTATATCCCACCCAAGCAAGCCTGTGCCAAAACCTATCAGGTGCAGGAGCAGTATGGGTTGATCTATGTGTGTTTAGGAGAAACCAAGCAAGAGTTACCTGTCTTTCCAGAGTGGGCAGACCCCAGTTATCGCCGATGTTTAACGGGCCCCTATTCGTGTCAAACGAGTGGATTGCGGGCAATCGAAAATTTTCTAGATGTTTCCCATTTCCCCTTTGTTCATGCCGGTACGCTGGGTGATCCAGCGCGAACCGTTGTTGAAGCGTACGAGGTTTCAACCGATGAAACAGGAGTCTGGTTGCACGACATTCAAGTATGGCAACCCGATCCCGATGGACGAGGGCAAGGAGCCTTTGTCACGTATAACTACCGGGTCTTTCGTCCGTTAACGGCTTATTTGCGCAAAGAAACACCTGAAGGCAATTGTTTAGCGATTCTATTTCATGTCACGCCCATCACAGAAGAGGAGTGTATAGGCTGGATGTGGGTAGCAATGAATTACGCCCATGATAGTTCTGATGAAGCAATGCAACAGTTTCAAGATCACCTGATTTTGGAAGATTTTGATCAGTTGCAGGCTCATAACCCCAAACGCTTGCCGCTGGATCTAACCACAGAATTTCATCTGCCCTGCGATCGCGGTTCCCTGGCATACCGCAAATGGCTAAAAAAATTAGGATTAACTTATGGGGTTACCTTGTAATTCTGTTTGAGCGAGCGATGGCGGAGCCATCGCTCGCTCAAACAGAACCGGGTTTTATGAATTCATGATCCTTAGCGTTTTCTTAAATTGAAAGGTGGATGATATGACGAATGTCCTGTCCTCGGTGATTGTGGCAATTTGGATTGGGGCGATCGCCTTAATTTCGGTGCAAAATGCGAAACCTGTTTCTCTGCGGTTTTTAAATTTGCAGTCGGCACAAATTCCCTTTGGGTTGCTGCTGGGGTTTAGTGCCGCCGTCGGTGTTGTAGGGATGGGGTTGATTTTACCAATTCTTCAGGGAACCAGCCGAAATCAACGAGTAGTGGATGAATTGGAAGATCGTTGAATAAAAGGTATTGCTTAATCCTGCTATTAAATTGGGTGTAGATGCCGCACGGAGCGCGGCATCTACACCCAATTTAATAGCTCAAATCAGTAACGCCAAAACGTAAGCTCGCGCACTGCGCGAGCTTACGTTTTTGGAGATCGTATTGCAATCGACTGTACTTATAGCGAATAAATTTGTCCGTCGATTAAAAACCGTGTGATCCCTTTTGCCTGTAGGTAAGATCCAACTTTCGGGAGCATCTTGCCATCGGGCACTTTCACCACACGTTGCGATCGCCGCAAAAATCGTCGTGCAATCCGATGGTCGTCAAAGATGGGCAACGTCCGTTCCAAAATATCTTGTTCTGGAATTTGCCCTAAATCAGCAAAATCTTTGAGCGGTCGGGTAATCAATTCAGATGAGCGATCGACCACCAGATAAAAGGTGCGAGGGATAGAAGCTTCCGACAACGGCAAAATTTGGATCTTAGATTTGCCCTGCAATTGCAACTCTCGGATATCGCCCAAGCCTTCGTCATCGGCAGCAAAATCATCATCCAAATCGTCTAGATCATCATCTAAGTCGTCGTCATCTAGCGGTTCTTCATCTTCTAAGTCGTCAAAGTCTTCGCTGGGGTTGAGCAATTTTTCATGCAAAATATCATGAATGACACTGTCTTGTTCAACAAAAGACTCTGCTGAAGCGGGTTTTAGGACAGCAACAGACGCGTCTTCAACCTCTGCTGGAAATGCAGGAGAGTCTGGATCACCAGCCGCCTCATGCGACGAGGTCAACCGCTTCCGTACCTTCCGTTGAGGCGGGCTAACGGATCGAGTTTCAGAGGCGATCGCAGGTTTGAGTTTGACCGCCTTATCCAGCCCTTTGTCCAGATCTTCGTCTGGATCGTTGTCCAGATCTGACTCTTGCGATTCAAGTTCCATTGTCAACGCCATTTGTTCGTTGGCAGGCTCTGCTTTGTCTGGTATTTTTGCCCCTAATCCTCGCTTTTGCTGCATCAACGTCTCATATTCACCTGCGGGTAGCAATTGCCGTAGGATACGGCTAATCGTTGTGGTACTGACGCCATAACGATTTGCAATATCAGAAGTTGTCTCCTCGGGTTGGCGATAGAGATCAAGAATGGTTTTCTTATCAGACTCAGAGAGTTTTGAAGGAGACATGCTACAAGTTTCCCCAGTTACCGATATTGCTGATTAAGCTGACTAATCAGCCAATAAACCATAATAACCGCTACAACTGATGAGTTACAGCACTCGCTTGGCTTGTTTTAAGTTTTAGCCGTGAGAGCGACCGTGATCCCCACAAAACTCCAGGTCTGGTACAAAAAATAATCGCTGAGGCAGTGCGTCTCAGCCGTCTGTCTAAGCAGCGCGTCTACGACTGCCTCGGCGCGATCGCGTGGAAAGGTCAAATTCCAGGGCTGCTCCAATCGCAAACAGGCAACCACTGAAGATCCAAAATACTTCTGGCAGTGCTCCTGTCTGATAGTCCTCAATGTAATACGTGGCATAGTTAAACCACATATCTGCAATGTAATAGGAAAACGACGCAGACGCGATAAAACGCCACGACAAAGAGAACCGACCGCCCCAAAATGCCATGAGCAACGTGGTTGCCATGATCACCAAAACGATATCGCTGATGATATAGAGCCACTTAACCACCACTGCAAAAGGAAGCATTGCGTTTTCTACCGCAGTCACCCAGGCAGGCTCATTCACAGGAGCCTCTACAGCAGCTTCCGGCGAGGCTGCGGGAGATGGAGAGATGGCAGGAGCAGAAGGCGGTGCAGTCGCATCCGGGGAAGGCGATGGGACGGTTTGTTCAATCGCAGGCGGAAGTGTTGCAGCGGGTTCTTCTCCATTGTCTGGGGCAACGGTCAGGACGTAAGCTAAAACACTGCCAACGATAGCGATCCCGGCTACAACTACCCACTGAATTGGCGACAGATTAAGTTGCCTAGAAAGCACGGCGAGCAACATTCCCCAACCCAACAACAGGTACGTGAGAATGAAAAAAATATCTCCAGGAGAAATTTCTGGGTCTTTATGCAGCCCCAGTTCCCAATATGCCAGAAATAAATTGCCGATAAAGTAGGAAGACATGCCTAAACCAAACGCTAGCCAGACGGTTCGTCCACTAACGATCTGAGGACTTTGCCAGTTGCGAAAGCAAAGAATCCCGGCATATAAAAAGGCAAAGTTCTCTAGAAAATAGGTACTTTTGCTATACCACTCTGGACGATCCTGACCGGGTAGCGGCACACTGAACAATAAGAAAAATAAGAGCGCGATAATCGACCACGCGATGGCAGTTAAGACTAACGTCTGAGTTGTTATCTTAAATCCAGGATTAGAGGACTTTTTCTTCAACTTCTCCTCCTTTGAACAACTGGGAGATGGTAGGGGAGCAACGATCGCTAAACGATTGCTCCAAAAGACTTTTGATCTCACTGGGGGCGTTTGCAAAAGCCTTTGAAGTTGTTGTTGTGTGTCAGCAGCGCGCTGCGCTGCTGACACACAACAACAACTGACTCTAGAACATCACTCCAGAAGTGTACCCTCGTGGAAGCGCTGCTAAACGTTTTGCAAAACAATTTCTTCGCTAAAGCCCTTATCTTAGAACTGTTCAGCGATCGCCGAGTATTAATTTGAGCAAAGAACTCGATGATCATCTTAAAGTTTTTTAAAGAATTATTTCCAATCTTTACCTAGTGGTGACTGCTTTAACCAACCAACAAATTGGTTGCGATCGCCTGAAGGCATATCCTGCAAAGCTTCCATTACCCGTCCGGTAAAGCTGGCGTTGCCAAAATGCTGCTTCCCGATGCGATAGAGTTCCTGTAACAGTGTGTTGAGGTGGTGTTCTTGCCAGGGCGGAATTTGTAAGGACGCCAGGGGATCGACCGTTAATAGCTGATTAATCGCGTCAGGCGATTCGGTCTGGGGAAAGCGCCATTGCTGAAAAACCGCTGTAATTTCTTTTTGAAAACTCGTTGCCTGTTTTGCCCCTAAAAGATCTTCGATGTCGATGTACACCGCTTGGAGCAAAAGCAAGCAAGCCTGGATAAAGGGAGTGGAGAGCATGTCGCCGCTTTGATCGCCGCTGTCGGCAGTCAGTTGCTCCAGACGCACCTTACCCCAAACGCTGTATCGATCGGGTTCTTCCAATAAAACGCAAGCTTTACCCCGGTTATCGGTCAAATCACGCCAGAATGCTTTGGCATCTTCTTCCTGGGCAGCGCTAAATACACTAATCAGGCGAAATGTCTGTCCCTGATAGTGAAGGATCGGAATCTGCTGGTCTTTTTTGGGATGCTGAACATTTGAAATTTCGACATCCTGCCGTTTGAGGATAAACATGACGCTACCAAATTAACTCCTGTCCGGGGCGTTGGCTTTGGGCAATAATCTAGACTTATCAGAAAATTGCCTTCAGGGGGAGAAGCGTAATTATGACACCCGCCTTGATACTACTTCTTATAGAATTATCCATAGAAACAGTTTTGCTTCTATATTTTGCCCAAGATTAAGAAGTGAAGTAACCTCTTGTATAGGGGTTATGTCTTTACGACCCTGTTTGACAAGCTCCAGTAGCTCAGTGGATTAGAGCATCTGCCTTCTAAGCAGACGGTCGAAGGTTCGAATCCTTCCTGGGGCGTTGCCTTGGGTTATTACCTGCAACCATAAAACGATAGCTGCATCCCAGGGTGAATCGCTACTATGATTGAACTTTTAGCAGCACTCTCTTTAGCCGCAGCAGCGGGAATGAGAATTGCTTTGCCGCTGTTGTTAATTGGGTTGATCTATAGCGATAACTTATGGAGCAATGTTCCGTTACTTTCCCACGTGCCCCAACCCATCGTTTTAGGTGTGTTGGTAAGTTGGTCGTTGGTCGAGTTGTTGATTTCTAAAGAGCCGCTGGGTTTGAGATTTCTGCAACTGGTGCAGTTACTCTTCAGCCCAGTCGTCGGGGCGATCGCGGGGATCACGGTTGCCCGTACTGCTGCCGTAGGCGGTTGGTCGATTTGGATCATTGGCATCGTCTGCGGATTATTAGCACTTGTATTGCAACTGGTTCAGGTGGGTTGGTTTTATCGCTTGCAGGGGTTACCCGTCTGGGTCACGTTCCTTCAGGATTTTTTGTGCATTTCCCTTGTCCTGTTTGCGTTTGATGCGCCCAAACAAGGGGGCTTGATCGCCCTGTTGTTGCTCTGGTTAGCCATTCGCAGTTCCAAAGAGTGGCGACGCTGGTATGAAGACCAAAACTCGGCTGGGGATCGAAAAAATCCGCGCAGAGGCAAACGAGATCCGGATTAAAAAACGCTAAGGAGCAGGAATTCTATAAAACCTAATTCTTGTTGAGAGGGCGACGGCTCTGCCGTCGCCCTCTCAACAAGAACCCCAGGTTCATAAATCTGGACGGCTAAACGCTCTCTAAATCCTCTACCTGACCGCTGGCCAACCTGAACTGTCGGCACATAACTACAGGAGACTGGGAAACGCCCCGTAAAGGGCAGTTTTTTGTGCCACAGGTTTCACAGTTAGACTGGATCGGCAAAACCAGGTCTTGGCTGCTGTGGAGGCTGATCCCCTGGCTGATAAATCCTTGGGCTTCCAGATCGGATATTGAACCGCAAATCAAAAGAGCCTTGTCAATGCCGAAATGGGCTCTAGCATAATTAATTTTTTCTAGAGTTTCGCTGAAACTTTTCAGGCTGGGTGCAATTTCGACAATCACCTTTTGCTCTTTACTCTTAAAGCAGGTCGGTTTGGTTTGGGAAAAATGATCTTTGTATTGGATGGTGAAAGTGCCATCGGTGTAGCGAAGGGTTCGCAACATTCGCAAAAATGGGACGGAGAAATAACCAGCCTCGTCCAGTGAGTACCACCAGGTTTTGTGCCAGGCCTCGTAGGGCAAGTTTAAAATATCTTCGATTTGATGGGGTGAAAACCCTGCATGGGCGATCAGCGAGATCGTCTGGGCAATGGTCATCCCCTGACCCAAGGTATGCATTTCAGATTCGCAGCGGGTCAGATTAGAATTTCCAGGACGAGAAAAATGGCTCTGATGGGGTTGTGTGGCGTGGGGATCACTCTGAACGGGTTCGTCGGCTAAAACACATTGAATATCTTCAAATTGAATGATGCCGTCTACCATCTTTTTGGCAGTGAGGGGGATGCCAATGCTAGAGCTGATGCTGCCAATCCGGTGGGCATGTGCCAGTGGGGGTTGAGATCGGGCGAGTAGGGATGTGAGAACGTCTTCATCGGCGATCGCCAGGGCTATTTGCACCTGATCGTGAATCGACGTTACTCCTGGCACCGTTCTATCTTGCGGATACAGAGAATGAGTCAGTACGTTTTTAGGCATGGTGGACGCCTCACTACTTGATCTCTGTTGTAGTAAACCTGGGGTAAAAACTAACTGCGAAACATCAAAATTGTTAGTTGTTTAGGAAAGTCAATCTTGGATACAACAAACGCAACAACTGACGCCATTACTAACGCATCATCAAATCCCAGTTTGGGTGCGGCGTGGCGACGCCACGCCGCACCTAAACTAGGGTTGCGAACACTAAATTTTGCACCATGGGGAGTGGGGGTTCCATCCCTGCACCCCGTCCTTAATGAACCATTCAATTGCTAAAAGAGCACAAATTAAATAAAACCCAGACGTTTATTGTTGAAAGCGCGGCGTCGCCGCGCTTTCAACGATTCTTAACTCACCATAGTCATAAGCGTGACTTCCCAAACCAGCCGGGGTTGAACATAACTGAGCAAATATCGACGGGCAGTTTCGAGGGTTTGCAGGTAATCGCGTTGCCGATGGGTTTGCCAATACTTTTGTTGCAAGTATTGGATCAACCACAGTTGGGCTTCGGTATCAAGAGTCTGGTCAATTTTTTTTGCCAGTTCTAAAGCCTGCCGTAGAGAGCCAGGAAAGCGGCTGACTTCGGTCAGTAAGTCTGGAGGAATAGCCTGAAGTTGCTGCCATTGGGCGATCGCTTCGCCAGGGCTACCTTGAGCCAGGGTTAGAACGTCAGGATGTTGCAAGATCTCGCTATGCCCTGCCTCGGTCAACACCTGGGCGATCGCTTCAACACTGAGCCGCCGAAAGGGAATGCGCTGGCAACGAGACACCAGGGTTGGTAATAGCGACTCTAAACTCGGCGCAATCAAAATCAGTGTTGCCTGCCCCGGTTCTTCCAGGGTTTTTAACAAGGCGTTCGCTGCGCCATCTGCCATGGTTTCGGCATCTTCTAAAACCACAACCGAGCGCGGTGCGGCTAGCGGTGGACGCCCTAAAAACCGAGAGATGTCTCGAATTTGCTCTAAGCGAATTTGAGGCGGAGCTTTGCGTTTGAGTCCGTGTTCGGCAGCTTCTGTTGCCGATAACCGTTTGCCTTGATGCAGATAGGTGGGTTCAACCCACAGCAAATCGGGATGATTCCCCTGGCGGACACGCTGACGCAGATGTAAATCGGGAGCGCCAGACGGTTGTTTTGTCAGCAACAGCTCAGCAAAATGATAGGCAGCCAGCCGCCGCCCCACCCCAGATGCTCCAGCAAACAGATAAGCAGGGGAAATTCGGTTTTGGGCAATCACACGGGTCAGCAGTTCGACTGCCTGGGGTTGCCCTATGAGGTCTTCGAAGTAAGCGGATACCATTCCCTCAAGCGCTGTTGCAAAATAGTTTGAATGTGTTGACTCACCTGATCTTCACTGAGGCTAGCATCCACACGGACAATCCGTTGGGGATAAGCCTGGGCTAATTGGGTAAACCCCTGTTGTACCCGCTTGTGAAAGGCTAAGTCTGATTGTTCCATGCGATCGCGTTTGCCGCGTTGTAAGGTACGTGCCAAGCCTACTTCGGCATCGAGATCAAGCCACAGGGTTAAATCACTGGTCAGCCCTGCGGTAGCAATCTGGTTGAGTTGCTCAATTAAGCCCAAATCTAACCCACGTCCATAGCCCTGATAGGCGATCGTAGAGTCGGTATAGCGATCGCATAGAATCAACGTTCCTTTTGCCAATTGGGGTTTGAGCATGGCTTCTACATGCTGCGCCCGATCTGCCGCGTACAGTAACAATTCGGCACGGCTCTCAATCGGTTCTGCCGTTGTGGGATTTAATAATAACTGCCGCACGTCTTGCCCCACCTCTGTTCCACCCGGTTCGCGAGTCACGATCGCCTGGGGGATCAAAGACTGGTGTTGTAATGTTTGAAATAAATCGCTATTCAGCAGCCATGTGTGCGATCGCTGAATTTGAGTTGTTTTTCCACACCCTTCAACTCCCTCAAATACAATTAGTTTTCCTGGCATAGGTTAGGCACTTATAGCGATCCTAAAGCCGTTGTGAAAGCGCCCGCCCGAAGGGCGGGCGCTTTCACAACGGCTCATTTTCACGAATCTAATGGGATTGCTATAGCAATCCCAGATGGGTTATCAGAGGCGCACCTCGAAGGGGTGCGCCTCTGATAACCCGCTTATCTTACAACTCATTGAGAACTGCTATCAGCCTGTAAAGACAAAGAGAAACGAAAATTTGTTGAGCGACCGATTTCAACAAAAAGTTCGCCTCTCCAAGGCTATTCTTTTCCAAGTCCATGAACGGATGCAGTATATTTGTATAGAGTGCATCACATGGGGCAAAATCAGTACTATTTTCTAAGGAAACTCGATCAAAAAAGCGAGATCAAGATTCCCTATTGCTGTAGATATAAATTTGCCGTCAATTGACTAACTGCTAAAAAACATTTGAGAGAAAGTGTTTTAAATTGAGCGAAACACTTGAAAACTACTAGATTCTGGCAGGGGTTGTAGACTGAGTCTAGCAACTGCTAGAGTCGTCCTAGCAGGTTGCTGCTTATTCATTCTTATTAGTCATTACTAGACCTTGACTAAGATCCCGAAGTAAACTTCGGTAGAACCTAAAGATGACTTAATGTCGTATGTCCGGGGTTGCTTATGGCTCGCTATACTAGCTTATTCACGGTTGCAGTTTCTCTAGATCGATTGCGGCAATTGTTGACCGACATTCTAGAATCCTGCAATTTCAATGTCATTTATGCGACAGACGATTACTTAGTGGCACGCGAGGTGCCCGGTCGGGTTTCGTTTGCCAAGCTTGTGACAGTAGAAGTGTTGATCGACCGCTTTAGTGCAAACGACACCGAAGTGCGAATGAACTTTGTGATTAAAAATGAGGAATTGCCTCTGAATACAGATAATCATTGCCGGCGGATGTTTAATTTAGTCAATGGGGCGATTACCGACAACCGTCAATGGCATTTGATTGAGAGTGTGGCAGGCTAGCTGGCTATGGTGCACTGTTAGTTTTGACCGAAACGTATTTAAGCAAGAACAATTTATCTGTTCGATAGTATTGAAATGGTGGATGGAGATTTTGATAGTAAGGCTCACTCTCTTCCCGATAAGGAGTATCTATAATTCGTCTCAATGAGGGTTTACTGCGTTCAAGTAACCTTGCCTCAGCGGTATGGAGTTGTTAGAATTCAACCCCAAGGTCTGGGCAATTTGAGAGAGATCAGGCTCCTTATGCCGTTTTATGGGTAGCGACCGAATGTAGGGTTGTGGATGAGGGTAGAGTTGTGAGCGCAGCCGATTTAAATCGATCTCTCCAAGCCATTCAAGAGCATCTGGGTTTTCTTTTACAAGCCTCAACCGATTTACCCCAATCTCAAAAAATACTTTTAGCGGCAACGCTGGCACAAATCCAATCTACGTCGGTTGGGTTGCAAGTCAACTCAGCGTTCAACTTAGACCAAAGTGAGTTGCTGAACACGTTTGCAGCACCAGAGACTTCTGGTTCAAATATATTTCCCTGGCTAGAATTTATCCCTTGCTCTAGTTTGGTGACGGATAGTGACGGTTTCATCCTAAGCGCCAATGAACTGGTGGCTACGTTGCTGGATACATCCCTAGAAAATGTGCTGGGACAATCTCTAGTAAATTTTGCTGTCGATCAGGGACATCTGTTTGTCCCTGATCGCCTGACTCCTCTCTGTAACACAAACATGGCGACTGAGTTTGTCGCTCATTTCAAGACGGCTCTGGGCACTGTGCTTGAATGTGTTGTGCAATATCGTTCTGCGGTTGCTCCAGACCAACCGATGGCGGCAATTTTGTGGTTGATCCATCCGGTTACCGCCGATCCGCAAAAACGAAAATTACTTCAACAAGAAAATTCCAAGCTTTTAGAAGAGATCGAGAAACAGAACCAGCAGGTACAAAAAATTCTCGATTTTGAGTCCATGCTAAAGCGGGTTACGGATAAGGTGAGGGACTCGCTGGATGAAAGTCAAATTTTACAAACTGCCGTCAAGGAATTGACCCTGGTCTTGGATTTGGCAGGGTGTAATGCGGCGTTGTATGACCTGGATGAAGGGACGTCAACTATCCGCTATGAGTACACGGCTTCGATGCCTGCGTATCAGGGGCGCGTGGCTCAAATGGATCATTTTCCGGAGATTTATAGCCAACTGCATCAGGGATATTATTTCCAGTTTTGTTCGCTGGTTCCCAATCCTGTGCGAGGGCAGGTAGCGATGCTGGCTTGCCCGATTTTTGTTGATCCCCAATCCTATCAAGGGGTTGAGCAGCCCGTTTTAGGTGATTTGTGGCTGATCAATCACCCCGAACATGTGTTTAGTGACTCTGAAATTCGCCTGGTTGAACAAGTGGCAAACCAGTGTGCGATCGCCATTCGTCAAGCCCGACTGTATCAAGCCGCCCAGGTGCAAGTGCAAGAGCTAGAAAAATTAAACCGCATGAAGGACGAGTTCCTCAGCACCGTTTCTCATGAACTGCGCACCCCCATTGCCAACGTCAAAATGGCAATTCATATGCTAAAGCTCTCTTCTACCGAAGATCGGCGCAAAATCTACTTAGACATTTTGGAATCGGAGACGCTGAGAGAAGCCGATCTGATTGATGAATTGCTGGATTTACAGCGCTTAGAAGCGGTGTCGTTGCCTATGTGTGTGGATATGGCTCATGTGCATGAGTGGTTACCAGCCGTGATCGAGCCATTTCAGGTGCGGTTTGCCAATCGCCAGCAGGTATTACAGGTTAATTATTCGAGCCATCTTTTGCCCCTCGTCTCTGATTTAGGAATTTTGCAGCGAGTTCTTGCAGAACTTTTAAATAATGCGTGCAAATATACGGCAGAAGGGGGCGAAATTTTCTTGACCGTTCGTAGCGAAACTCTGCCCAGTGATCCCGATGTGGAGTCTGCGACCATCTTTACAATTCGTAATCAGTCAGATATTCCAGCGGACGACTTTCCCCACATTTTTGAGAAGTTTTATCGAGTCATTCAAGCCGATCGCTATAAGCAAGGGGGCACGGGCTTAGGGTTGGCACTGGTGCAAAAGCGGGTTGAGCAGTTGGGTGGCACGGTACGGGCTACTAGTAAAGAAGGATGGACAACGTTTACGGTTACCATTCCCAACCAGCTTCAGCTGGCTTAGGGTCGTGGACTGAATAAACCCAAACGTTTAAGGTTGAAAGCGCGACGTCGCCGCGCTTTCAACCTTAAACGTTTGGGTTTCCTTTACGGTGTGATCCCTGGAGAGGATCGGGAAAGGTATCGCGTTAGGCGATCGCATCCGGTCAGATGTCATCTGGAAAAGTGGGGCGCTGCTTTTTCCTATAACGCCCTCCTGGTTTTGAGTACGCAGTGCCACGATAGGAATCCATTCCGTTTGAGAAAGCAATAGCGGAGCCGTTGCTCTCTCATCGGTTTATCAGATTCTTGCGGGAGTTAGTAGCCATTCTGCTCTGAATTTGGCAAAGTGATGCAGGAGCTATTGCTAAATTCTGCTAACCCCTTATTTCACAATAATGATTCGGTTCATCCGTTTCTTTGGCTACATCAACTTCAGAACGATCAGGCAAACCATTGCCTGTATTGGTCGGCAGCGACTCCCCGGACTGGCTTCAGAGATGGCTTATAACGCTATGCTCGGCTTATTTCCGGCAATCTTGGCTGTCTTAACGGCGATTGGTCTTTTTCATCCTCTTAACCAAACGTTTCGCAGTTTGGCAAGTCGGTTGAGTGAGGTGGCTCCTAGAGAGGCATTGGTACTGATCGAAAATTTTGCCAACGAAATTACGACCAGTCGCGATAAAGGATTATTTTCACTGAGTTTTGCGATCGCTCTTTGGGCGTCGTCGGGGGCACTGGGGGCGGCAATGACAGCACTCGATCAAATTCATCAAATTCCACCCAAGCGACGGCGACCTTTCTGGAAAGCCAAAATTATCTCGATTTGCCTGACAATTGGCACTATTCTCTTGTTAATTTTGGCGTCTGCATTAGTGTTTATTAGCGATTGGGCAGTCCATCAGGTTGCCAGTCAGAGTGGCTCTTTGCAAACCACCTTGCTTGCGTTTTGGCGACTGTTTACCTGGCCGTTGGCATTGGGGATCGTGTCGTCTGCCTTTGCGTTTGTTTACCGATTTGGCCCCAGTCGCTGGAATCCGGGTAAGCCGATTATGCCGGGTGCGGTGTTGGCAGCCGTGTTTTGGGCATTGCTCTCCAACTTATTTCGCCTGTATGTGTCTAACTTTGCCGACTACAACCGTGCCTATGGGGCTGTAGGGGCAGTAATTGTATTGTTGCTGTGGTTGTATCTCAGTTCGCTGGTGTTGCTGATTGGCGACCAGTTAAACGTCACAGTGGGTGAAGCAATGCCCCACAGCAAAACCCGACGAACCTGAGCAGAGTGCCGTAGGATTTAGCGAACAGTTCGATAAAACAGGCTAAACACCCCGGCTCCAATGCTGAGGAAGAACAAAAACCAGATGATAAATCCGGGGAGAAAGGAGAGAAGACTCAACCCTCTCATGATCCAAATGACCAGGGTAACTCCCAAAATCGAGAGAAAAACAGTAGTGGTTGGTTTCATCGATCGTCCTAACGAGTTCTCATGCCCACAAGAATGCCCAGACCGATCGCCAGCAAGACGAGTGCCCATACTGCTAGACGGGTCAAGTTAGTAAAGACACCAAAGGATTGAAACAGCAACAGCAACGCCATGAATACCATGAGAATTCCGGCGCTATACAAAAAAATCCTTAGCCCCAAATTGGGCGATCGCCGTTGCGATTGATGTTGGACTTGCAGCTGCGCAACTTTACGTTCTAGCTGCTCCATGCGGCTGGTGAGATCGTCTGCTAAATACTTAACCCCCACTGCTGCCGATTCCCAATTTTCGTAAGATGGGTTTGGTTGATAACCGGGTCGTTGATCTTCCATGCCTAATGTATGAATGAACAGTTGGAGAAATTCCCTTTTTAGCCAGAATAGCAATTATTCAGAATATAGCGTTCACAAATCTCTATCCTCTCTGGCAACGGTACAGATTTTGTCCATTGTTCAGGATCACAAATTAATTAAACCCCGGACGTTTATTTTTGGAAGCACGGCTCCGCCGCGCTTTCAAAAATAAATCTTCGGTTTTATTAAATCCACGATCCTTAGCTGAGAGACCACTGGTGGCGTTGCTGATTTGAATTATGAAATTTAGTGTGGGTGCCGCGCGAAGCGCGGCACCCACACTAAGAATCGTGGATTAAATAAGATCGGATATTGAATCATTTGGAGGGGCGAACGGTCGTTCGCCCGTACAACAAATCATCGGAGTTATTTAATTCCCATTTCTAAGTTTGATTTTTGAGCGAGCAAGATTACGAAAAGCTAAATTTGGTAGTCTTTGCTACAGTTTGTTGGGCACCATGGGATTATAGCCCAGGGGATCACCGTTCACTTCAGTCGGGATCAACCCTGGTGAAGGAGCAATCAATATGTCTAAAACCCTTCTCTCTGATGCCAATCAGCGGTTGGAAAAGGCGATGAAGCATGTGGTTATATCCGATGATGTCGTGGAGCGTCTGCGGTATCCGAAGTCGAGTTTGAGTGTTTCGATTCCCGTGCGGATGGATAACGGGTCATTGCGGGTGTTCCAGGGCTATCGGGTGCGCTACGACGATAGTCGGGGTCCGACCAAGGGAGGGGTCAGATTTCATCCTAATGTGACGTTGGATGAAGTGCAGTCGCTAGCATTTTGGATGACGTTTAAGTGTGCCGTGATGAACCTGCCGTTTGGCGGGGCAAAGGGCGGGATCACGCTCAATCCCAAAGAGTTGTCTAAGTTTGAATTGGAGCGGTTGACGCGGGGATATGTAGATGCGATCGCCGATTTTATTGGACCTGATGTCGATATTCCTGCACCTGATGTTTATACCAACCCAATGATTATGGGTTGGATGATGGATCAGTACAGTACGATCCGACGACAATTTTCTCCCGCCGTCGTGACAGGTAAGCCGATTACCATGGGCGGCAGTTTGGGGCGAGAAACGGCAACAGCCATGGGAGCTTTTTTCTCGATCCGCACCATTATGGATAAAATGCGGCAGCGTCCGGCAGATACGACCGTGGCGATCCAGGGCTTTGGCAATGCCGGTGGCATTATGGCAGAGCTATTGTTTAAGGCGGGGTATCAAATCGTTGCGGTCAGCGATTCTCAGGGGGGGGTTTATTGCAAGCAAGGGTTAGATATTCCCAGCATTCGCCAGTTTAAAGAAGCCAGCCGCAGTATCAAAGCGGTGTATTGCGAAGGTACCGTTTGCAATATCGTTGAGCATACGGCGATTACGAACGAAGAGTTGCTGGAACTGAATGTAGATATTTTGATCCCGGCTGCGCTGGAAAACCAAATTACGGACGCGAATGCTGGCAACATCAAAGCCAAATACATTTTTGAGGTTGCCAATGGACCCATTACCTCCGATGCCGATGCCATTTTAGAAGCCATGGGGATTTTGGTCTTTCCCGATATTTTAGTGAATGCAGGGGGCGTCACTGTTAGCTATTTTGAGTGGGTGCAAAATCGCAATGGGTTGTACTGGAGTTTGGAAGAGGTGAACTCTCGACTAGAGAAAAATATGATGGAAGAGACAGAGAAAATCTGGGCGATCGCCCAAGATCTGTCAATTTCGCTGAGAACTGCGGCTTATGTGCATGCGCTCAATCGCCTGGGCGAAGCGATTCAAGCCAAAGGGACGCGAGATTATTACATCAATTAGAGACCATCGACTGTAGCGATGTGCAGGTTGATTCAGCAGTACGGTGTGGTGGGGCGCGGAGCGCCCCACCACACCATTTCTACCGTTAACGAACTTACACACCGATAGAGAGACCAGAACCTATAGCCATTCTCAATGGCGTGACGTACATATGGTTGAAAGAGCTGCGCGGAGCGCGGCTCTCTCGCATCCAGATTCCACAACGACGTCATCCGATTACATCTGTCTCTTGTAGGGGTAAGGGGGTCGGGGCGATCGCTTGACTTTGGGAATGTAAGGGTCGATGTGGATGATGGCATAGACTGGTCCGTAGCGTTCTCGAATCAGGTCTTCAACGCGTTTGGCGATCGCCTGTGCCATCGAGATAAATTCAGGATTTAAAACCAAATTCATTTCCACGATCATTTGCCGACCGACAATGCCTTTAGAGCGAATTCGATAGCAATGGTTGACCCCTTCTACCTCACAGGCAATGCGGTTTAAGATTTCCGGAGCGATCGCAATTTGTTGAATCAGCAAAGGCAACTGCCAATTTAACACCCGCCATAAACTCTTGATCCCAGACATTACCAAAAAAACAGCAATCACCGGATCAATCCAGTCATATCCGTGCCAGGTGCCAATCAACCCAACTAACATCAAAATTGTGAGCCAGCCATCTTGCAACACATGGTTGGCATTGAAACGCAACAGATGGCTTTGCAACATGCGCGCCTCATAGCGTTCAAACAAAACCATACAAAATTCGATAGCAACCACCACGCACAATAGTTGAATCAGGGGTAGATTAACCCGAGCAACGAAGGGAAATGGCTGCTCATTCATCACCGCAATAAACTGTTGGATAGCCACCACTGCCACACTAAAGCCAGTAAATCCCAGAAACGCGGTTATTAGCAAAGCGGCGATCGCTTCTCGTTTGCCATGCACCCAAACTTCTCGTCCGGGTTTCCAATGCAGAGACGTAGCCGCAATTAAGCTCAGCAATGTACTAAAGCTATCAATTAAGGTATGAAGCGACTCTGCCAATAAGCTCAGCGATTGGGTGGCAAAACCAGCCCACACTTTGACTGCCAGTACCAACAGGCTTAACCAGAGTGTGGCTAGCAACACGCGATAATTTGCACGACGACGATCCCTGATTTCGAGCATGATTTAAGACATACAATCCATGCGCCCGCTGATGCTATTGCGCAGTGTCCTAGTGATTAGGTGATGAGTAGTTTCTTTCACCTACGTAGCACGTAAATAGGGAAATAGGGCAGGGTACTTCACCCCTGAGGTACCCTGCCCCTTATGCACCTGTATTCATTAGCAGTCAAGCGTAGTAGCGATTTGAGACCTAAATTTTGCCCAAAAATTTCTTTTTAGGGATATGCCTACTGGCGTTGACCCTCACAACCCATCAGGGACTCGCAATCAAAATAAAATCCCGGTTTTAGTGAGGCGCGGCGAAGCCGCGCCTCACTAAAACCGGGATTTTACTCTAATTAATTTTTAGTTATTGCTGGCAAAGACGCGATTAATCCCAGGATGGTGAAGTGAATAACTCTCAAACGATAGTCATTCTCAAGGGCGCGATGTATGGGCTGTTATGTGAGAGCCTCGCAGAGCGAGGCTCTCACATAACAGCCAAAATTTATCGGGTGCAAAGCGCTGTAAACCTCCAGATTGGATTTAATGTGTGATCGATAGGAGATTGTTATAGTTTCTGTTGGTGAACTGCTATTAAAACGGAACTCATGGAAAATGATCAATTGACGGATGTGGCTTTAGACCAGGCTTTAGCTCAGCACCACAACGCTCGACCCTACAAAGATATTCGTTTACTCGTACTAGATATTGATGGGACGATTGCTGGAGAATCGAACCAAATTAACGCCACCGTCAAGCAAGCCATTCAAGCTGCCCAGGCAAAAGGCATTCAAGTGGCGATCGCCACAGGGCGGATGTATCAGTCGGCTTTGCGGTTTCACCAGGCGATCGGCTCAACGCTACCTCTGATGGCATATCAAGGAGCCATGATCAAAGACCCTGTGGATGGGCAGGTGCATCGACATTGGGCAATATCCTCCACATCAGCCAGCCAACTGCTGGATTATTTTGAACAACCAGAGCTGAAGCCGCTGCTCTCACTTCATTTTTATATTGATGACCAACTCTATGTGCGAGAAATTACTGACGAAACCCATGTGTATGCTGAGCGATCGGGCATTCAACCGATCGCTGTGGGCGATTTGCGTCGAGTTTTAGACCGGGAGCCAACAAAAATTCTGGCATTGAGTCATAACACCGATCTAATCGATCAACTATTGTCGAACTTACGTCAGCGATATACTCCGGCTGAACTGTATTTCACCAAATCGGTTTCAACTTTCTTTGAAGCCACCAATCCATTAGTTAATAAAGGAACTGCCGTTGCTTATTTAACAGAATCAATCTTAGGGTTTGAGGCTGCCAATGTGATGGCGATTGGTGACAATTTTAATGATGTTGAGATGCTGACCTATGCAGGCATCGGCGTAGCCATGGGTAATGCACCCGCAGACGTGCAAGCCATGGCAGATTGGGTAGCACCCGACGTTGAAGCTGATGGCGTAGCCGCCGCGATCGCCGAATTTTTGTTGTGATGGTGGTGAATCTGATGCTAGCAAAATGAATCACGATTCAACACATTCATATTATTTTACACCGGGTTAAAGTATGTGCAAAAACCATCCTCTTGCAAATTTTGCAAGAATTTCAAGTGATTCAGAAGCGGAAAAGCTACGGTGAACAATCACAACAGAATATCGGCGGGTGGATTTGAATCAGTGGCGAGATTGCGCATTCTAGTGTTGCAAACACGAAATTTTGCAACATGGGGGTTTGGGGGCTGCGCCCCCAACAAGAGGGGGTTTTACCCCTTCCACCCCCTCTAAAACTTTTAAGTTGATGTACTAGATTTCAAAGACCGTCAAGATAAATTGGGATGAAGCGATGGTATACGCTTTCAGGATCTAAAGATCACCCAATAGGGACGTAATAGTCTAATTAGTGTCGGCAATGATGTACTCGCCATACTTCAAAGCATTCGCCCCGATCAGCTAACATTTCGATAGTAGTGCTCATGTAGTAATTTTTTAGGACTGCCCGTTTTCATATGACGATGTGCCAAATTGAAAGCGGGAGCACAGCCCTCGAACCCCCGTCCTAACCAGCCCTTCGGCTACTATAACCACAAACAAGAGCCTCACAGTGTGAAGCTCTTGTTTGTGACTGGATCCTTATTGCTATTGAATTGACGTTTGTTTAAGGATTAACAAATCTCGTCTTTATCAACCCATTCATCCTGGGAAGAATCATAGTCAATGTAGTGAATAAAATACTGCTTACCCTGAATCTTTTGGATGGTGGCAGAGTACCACGCTTCTTCGTCGTCATCCCAACATTTAACTTTTTGCCCGACTGCAAAGCCGTGTTTATCAGCATCTTTGCGATCGCGGATGCGAAGGTCGTCTCCACTCAACCATTCGTCATCGGATGAGCCGTAGCCTACGTAATGAATCAGGAATTGATCACCATCAATTTTTTCGATGGTTGATTGATACCAATCTTCGTCATCCTCAGACCATGCCTCTACGGTTTGACCCACAGCATAGCCGGATGAGCTGGCATCCTTACCAGAACCTTTACCAGAATTCGGACTGGCATCCTTGCCAGGAGCTGGACTGGCATTAACCGGGGGCTGAGCTGCCTGACGGGCTTGCTCTGCCTGACGGGCTTGCTCTGCCTGACGGGCTTGCTCTGCTTGACGGGCTTGCTCTGCGGCAATATCGGCTTTGACCAGGGTGTGTGCTTCTAGAATCAGACTGCGGGCAACGGTTTGAAGACCTGTATGTTCGTAATAGTTAGTGGTCTGATCTAAAAATGCTGCCACGACGTCTAAATTATCATCGGCAAACTGGATAAAGTTGCCCAGATGACTGGAAATCGATTGGGGTGTGATCCCTGTTTTTGTGACTAGATTCCCCATCCAGCCTTGCATGGAGTTAAATCCCTGTCTGATAAAACCCAGCTTATCTGAGGGATTGTTGCCTGGGAGGAAGTTGCCCACTGCTAAAAATAGAGGATGTTGCGTAATCACGCTGACATCGGCACTGTTGATAATCTCTTGAATTTTGCTGAGAAAGTCAGGTCCCAAGGGCAATGTGCCATCCAAACAGACCAGAGCAATCATGCGCATCAAGGATGCATCTTTGTAGGTGTCTGCCAGTGATGCAGCAAACATCTGAGGGTTGGGTTGAGGTATACCATTGAGGTTGCAGAAGGCTATGATTTCTACGGCGATTTTTAGCACCAAATCAATGCTTTGAGTGGTGTCTGCTTTGGGTGTAATGTTGCTCAGGAATGAAAGGAATTGAATCTTTTCACCAACTTTGTTAGCCAGAGCTGCGGCTGCCATGGCGGTGTCTGCTTTATCAATGGTTTGATAGAGCTTGATGGCAGTCTGATAGCCTTTCTGTGGGTCACGGTAAAGTGCCTGAGCGCGATCGCTAATTTTTTGAATAACTGTATTGTCTGTCTCGCCTGTGATTGCACGAACGCTTTGATTGAAGCCGACGAGATTATCCCACTGACCTGGAACGACAAAATCAAGCGCCTTGAGGACTTTGACGGTAATATTGTCAGCCGGTAGCTCGTCAATCAGCTGAATGATGGATTTGTCCATGTACTAGTTCTCACCTGTTGATTGTCAGGAACAGGGATTCAACCCATGCCAAACGGTTGCTTTTGGACGCGACGCAGTGCTGTGCCCCCAAAGGCAACCGTCTAGATTGATTCAATCCACGCTTCCTAGAGTGCCCAATAACGGCTCTGAAGCGTCTCGATCCACATCAGGTTGACGAAAATAAATATTTTGAACAAATTAGTAACTCGGCATCCTGAAAACCCGGCTTACAGCAAATTGCAATTGTTTACTGGCAGTAGGCTGCGGTGCTTTGGGCAGACTGAACCGTTACTAAAGTTCCTTGACGGATGACAAATTCGCTTAAACCCACATCATCCGGTCGGTTTGGATCAAGCCGTTGCCAATCTGCTGAATTTCCCCAGTCATAGGTATATCCCAGTTGCGTCCAGGGATAGGCAGTACCCGAAGCAGGATAGCGACTGGAAAACTGATTGAAAAACCAATCTTGATAGGAACTTGAGATCGTTACAAACGGATTCAACGGAAATTCTAGTGTGGCTGCCTGGTCGGTAATCTCTGGATCGGGACTGGGACGGAAGAGATATCTGGGTTCCACCCACAATTCCACAACATATCTGGACTGTTCGGCTGAATCGGGCGGTAATCCTAAAAGCTGATTCAGTCGATAGGTCAGCGATACATCATTAGTGGGATGGTAAGTTTGACAGAAATTTTGCAAGTCGGGCGCTGCTGTTACCCATACATCAACTGGTAAGCGCATCAAGTGATCGACTCGACTGGCATACCCCGAATACGTTGTCCACACGGTCACTAAAACACGGCTTCTATCCCAACTTAAGTTGGGGTTGTACCAGATGATAGGCGTCAGGTTTTGATAAATTTCCTGGGGTTCCGCTAATCGGGCATCGTCGATGGCATCTAAGTAGGCTTGAGGTAAGGATGTTGAACTGGAACTTCCTGGTGTCTGAGCCAGAGCGGGAACACTCAGAACCGTTTCGGTGAGGCTAACTAGAACCACAACCCAGGAAAAAATAGAATGCTTACGGCGATCGCCTGCCTGATGGATACCCATAGAAATATGTGAGGTTTGAAAAAAAGTTTTGTTGATCTGACATGAAATGCAATTGTTATCTTATCGCTTACGATTTGCGTTTGGAGATAAGTTGCGATCGCCTTCTACCTAAATTCCTAATGCCTATTAGGTGACAGAGACAAAGATCTTGCAGTTCAATCAGTAGTAGAACCTCTGGATCACTTGTTAGGTCCCGATCGAAGAGTCATCTCAAAAGCTCCGGATTAAAACTACAGTCAAGATTCAAGGTATGACCTCATTTACCTCCCTCTGTGAAAAGTTTGATGCTTCCCAATCTTGGAAGTTGGTAGACCTAATTTAACAAGCTCATGGTCAATTTAATAACAGAACGACAGGAACTTGGAGGCTCATTGAGCTTTATAAATTTCTTGGCTCACTTGGCACACAAAATATTCCCTTTGGTTTTGTTGTCTCTGAGATCGTCAGTAAGGCTGTAGTGATTGTATTCCGAGGTGCACACAGATTTATAGAGTGGTTCAAAGATGCAAACATTCAGCTTGTTTCTTATGGAGACAGTATAGAGAAACATACTGGGAAACTAGTACAGCAAAACAAAAGTTTTGTAAGGGGTGAAGGGGTTCTACCCCTTCTTGGGGGCTTCGCCCCCAACCCCCATGCTGCAAAATTTGGTGTTTGCAACACTAGTAAGAGTCATTGGAAGCAGTGTTGATGGGTTTAAAATTAAGGAGATGAAGGATGAGAATCGCAGCCACTGTCGGGCTTGTATTTGTTGCTGTTATCCACATTGCTATCTCGGTAGCAGAAATATTTTTCTGGAAAACTCCATTAATCTATCAACGGCTTGACTTCACTGCTGAACTAGCAGATAAAGTTTATCCAATTGTCCAAAATGCAGGTTTGTATAATGGTTTCATCGCTGCTGGCTTAATTTGGGGAGCATTGGCTAAAAGAGATGCTCTGGCAATTCGAGTCTTTTTTCTAATCTGTGTCGTAATTGCGGGTGTTTTTGGAGCATTTACCCTAAGAGAGACTACTCTGGTACTTCAAACTCTTCCTGCATCTGTAGCACTGATCTTCGTTTGGTTGGCTTACCATCAATCCCAAATAAAGGATTAGGAACGCAGATTTATTAAAACCAAAGATTTACGGTTGGAATTGCGTCGTCGTTGCGATTCCAACCATAAATTTCTGGGCTTTACTTCATTTGCGATCTTTAAGTAAGCTTTGAAGTCAAAGTTAGAAACTGGCGCGACCTAACCCGGTTGGATCGGACTATCGAGAGACTTTGGTTGTGTTGGAACGGGTACTTGCAACTGCTCAATCGGCGTGTTATGCCGCTTCAGTTATCAGACAGGACAGTTTTAAAACGTTAGCTGAACTAGGATTAGCAGGGTAGTTGCAAAATGCTGTAGCCGAGGGGCGCAAAGTATGAGTTCAATGGCTGGTAAAGTTGCGATCGTGACGGGGGCAAGTTCGGGTATCGGTCGGGCAACGGCGATCGCATTTGGTAATGCTGGAGCGACGGTGGTGGTGGTGGCTCGTCGCGCAGACAAGGGAGAAGAAACGGTTGGACTTGTCAAAGAAGCCGGGGGTGACGCACTATTTGTGCAAGCCGATGTCACGAA
The DNA here is from genome assembly GCF_055793305.1 of Calyptranema fuscum S582. Taxonomy (NCBI): domain Bacteria; kingdom Bacillati; phylum Cyanobacteriota; class Cyanophyceae; order Oculatellales; family Oculatellaceae; genus Calyptranema; species Calyptranema fuscum. The sequence goes on along the minus strand of NZ_JBSLYH010000018.1, from coordinate 20,250 downwards.
AGCAGCTGATGTTGAAGCCATGGTCAAAAAGACCGTTGAAACCTACGGTCACCTTGACTATGCGTTTAACAATGCTGGTTCTGGAACATCGGGAAAAATTGCGGATCTGTCGGAAGCCGATTGGGAATTTGAGATTAATGCCAATCTCAAGTCCGTTTGGTTGTCGATGAAGTATGAAATTCCTGCCATGCAGCAAGCAGGAGGAGGTGCGATTGTTAACACGTCTTCTCAAGGTGCCCTTCTGGGTGTTGCCAACTATGGAGCCTACGGAGCCGCTAAGGCTGGAGTCATTGCTCTTTCGCGTGCCGCCGCCGCTGAGTATTCTGCTGACCGAATTCGGATCAATACGGTTAGCCCTGGCGCAGTGAAAACTGATTTATGGGCAGAAGCACCCCCTGAAATGCTGGATCAAGTTGCTGCTGGGATTCCATTAAAACGTATTGGTATACCAGAAGATATTGCTGAGGCGGTTGTTTGGTTGTGTTCCGATGGAGCTGCGTTTGTAACAGGTCATAACCTGGTTGTTGACGGTGGATTCACAGCAGTTCAGAAGTGAATGATTTTCGTAGGGTCACGGCATTGCCGTGACCCTACAGTGGTTGATTGGCGTATTGCAAATTCCTACATCATTCTCAATTTGAGCAATGCCGACTTTTTAGATAGGTGTGACAACGATTGTTTCTGGGAGATTGCCCCCGTTGAGGCTTGACGGTGCAGCGATCGCCAATGATCTTTTAGAGAAAATTTGATAGAAGAAATGGGCGATCGCCTATCCCATAAGTCGAATCAAGCAATTGTTTGAGGTTGTTTCTGCCACGCTGGAGTTGTAACCCACCAAATCATTCATAGCCCTGTTCTTCCCAATATTTTGTCTGGTTGGACAACTCAGCTATGAAAGCAACGCGCATTACCCATTTGCTTTGTTTGTAACCCAGTTTGATTGGCGCTGCCAGTCGCAGGGGTGCGCCATTATCAGGGGATAAAGCGGCACCATTTTTTTGATGCACTCTCTCAAAAAAGTTATTGCAGTTATGTTTATGAGGATCCTAAATCTTTACTACAGATCTGAAAGAGGGTTGGAGGCAGACAAAGTCTTCCTCCATGGAGCTACGCCCCATTAACCCTCATGGGTAGATCAAATTTAAAGAATTGGCATGAGATAGCCACTGATAGTCGTGCAGTTCGTTTGTCCTTTATAGGGAAGGACTAAACTACCGAACGTTACTGGGGTGATGGGCTAGACGATTCCATAGCATCAGGAGATGCTGCATCAGCAGGAGATTCCGTTGCATCAGGGGATGTTGCCGCATCAGGAGACTCCATGGCATCAGGAGATGCCGCATCAGCAGGAGATTCCATGGCATCAGCAGGAGATTCCGTTGCATCAGGAGATGTTGCTGCATCAGGAGACTCAATAGCATCTCCTGCCGGGCTGCTAGCAGGGGATGATTCACTAGCAGGTTCATTGGAGCAGGCTGTTAGGCTGGCAACTAGCATGAAACCGAGCACCGTACCAAGTTTCCAATTCATAATGATTCTTTACTCCCGATAACATTTGATTGGTTTAACAGGTCTAGTATGTAACAATTTGGCGACAATGTAACGGTTTGGTGACAATTCACTTCCCTGCCTGTCCACCCAATTAAAAATTTTGCAGAGGATAGAGGGGGCGTAGCCTCGATGTAGCCTCCTGTACCTCCTGTTTGTGGCGAAGCGAACTAAGGCTCGTGAATTTAGCTCAAGCGAAGATTTTTTTTGGCGGCGCGGCGTCGCCGCGCCGCCAAAAAAAACGTCCGGGTTGAATCTGTAGCACTGTGCAGGTTGATTCAATCCGGTCTGGTGGGGCGCGGAGCGGCTCACATCACCGTTTCTGGACTTAACGAACTTACACACCGCTGTAATTTGTGCGCCTAAGGTAACTTCAGTCCCTCTGGTTGGGCAGTCCTGCGCAAAAGCTGTTGAATCCGGTCGGGAGTGAGATGGGGATTGGCACTCAGCATCAGTGCGACAACCCCTGTCACATGAGGTGTTGCCATAGAAGTGCCCGACCAATTGAGACTTTCATAGCGTCCATCAAGCACTGTAGAGCGAATGTTGACCCCTGGAGCGACAAAAAAATCCATGGGGCGATCGCCTGCCGGATTAGAAAATTCGGCAACGGTCAGTCGGCGATCGATCGCACCCACTGCAATCCCCAGATGACGACGGCTATAGAAGGCTGGATCGATGGGCAGCACAGCACCATCTTCTTTCTCATTGCCCGATGCCATCACCACGACCACCCCCGCTCGACGCGCAAATTTCAGGGCTGCCAGGGTTTGGGGCATTGCTGGATCCCCAGGATTATTACCCAGACTCATATTGATGACATCTGCGCCATTTTGGACGGCATAGCGAATTCCGGCAGCAAGATTTGCATCGAATTTTGCCAGAGAGTTGTCATCTTTGCCCCCAATCACCCGAACGGGCATAATTTTGGCATTGTAAGCAATTCCAGTCACGCCAACGCCATTGTTCATCGCGGCGATCGCCCCGGCTACATGGGTGCCGTGAGCATCTAAATCCATAGGGTCATTGTTGCCACCCTCGACAAAATTCCAACCCCTAATATCATCGACAAAGCCATTGTGGTCATCGTCTAGCCCGTTATCCGCGATCTCATCTGCATTCACCCAGATATTTTGCTCCAGATCCGGGTGGGTATAGTCCACACCCGTGTCTAGCACCGCAACAACAACATCCTGTCCGGTATAGCCCTGTGCCCAAACCTCCGGTGCGTTGATCAAATCGAGATGCCAGCGATCGCCCTTACCATCAACAACCCCAGCAAACGTATTTTGACGAATAGATCGAGCAACCGCCGCTGCCGCATTAATTAGCCCATACCCATAATCGTAATCAAACGGATTGTGCGTCATGCTCAGGGTGTAGCCGCCCTCTTCCTCCGCCTTATAACTGGTGACTCGAATGCGATAACGGATGCCTGCTTTCGCAACGAACGGAATGCGAGAATTTGTGTTTTTCGGTCCCGCATCATCATTTTGAGCAACGATTTGCCCTGTCGCGTCATCAATAATTTGCAAATAGGCATCAAACCCAAGCGACTTAAGACTGATACTCAGCCGTCGATCTCGCTGAATCTCTGGCAGCCAATAATCATCCGCAAAATGTCTTCGTCGCAGCGGATTAAACGGATCTTCGCGGCTGAGACTGCCTCTAAGCCTCTGCCCCAGTCGAATAGGAGCAACGGCAGAATCTGAAAGCGTCCCAGTCATAGAAGCAGACAGAGCCTTTGCACCCGTAACCGCCTGGTCAACCGCTTTTAAGCCCAGAGAGCGATCGCCCCTACCTCTGCCAAAACGATCTCCATCAACACTTACTGCCCGCCGCCGCATCCCATACAGATCCGGCATCCGTAAACTATCCCTCTGCGGTTGAAGTGTAACAAAACGAGCCTGAACATCAGATTTGAGCGATTCAAGCGATTTCAGCAATTTGAGCATACCGAGCGGGTGACAGATGTTACATCCAGAATTCCCGAATCGCACCGCTGACTTGCGGTTGCAGCATAACCCTTACCTGCACCCCACAGCACCGTACGCGATCGCTTTTGGCCATGCGATCGCTTTTGACCATGCGATCGCCATGACGGCGTTCAGCCCCAAAAAGATTCAGAAATTCATTTCCTACCCAGCATCCCCGGTGCGAAGCCAATGCGAAGCGCGCCCTGCAACCCACCCGCCATCCCTTCGGAGGGGGTTTGGGGGAAGCGGGCATCCCCCAAAAAGGGGGTTTGGGGGATATCCCCCAAGCTTAAATTCTTGGTTGTCCTGAAAAGATAATGATTTTTCGTTGCGCGGGCGACGCCCGCGCAACGAAAAATCATTACATGCATACTGCTACCAAATTCTTAGGAGCCTGACAAAGTTAAAACCCACAACTTTTTTGGAAAAGTGCGGCGGAGCCGCACTTTCCCAAAAAAGTTATTCAAGGTATCTGTATGAGGATCCTTAAAGATGACAAATTCAATAAAACCCCGATGTTTATTGGACGTTTCTTGAAACTTTGCGCCCGAATAGAGTTCTGAACGATAATGGTTCGATACAATCCTTAAATGTCCCTGCGTTTTCCCGGATAGTGCCCGTGACAGTAACAGAACCTGGAAGCTACAAAGATACCGTCAATTTGCCCAAAACCAACTTTGATATGCGGGCAAACGCTACCAAGCGAGAGCCTGAGCTGCAACAGTTTTGGGAAGACCACGAAATTTACAAAAAATTGTCTGAAACCAATCCAGGCGAACCATTTGTGCTGCATGATGGACCCCCCTATGCCAACGGGGCACTGCACATGGGTCACGCGATGAATAAGACCCTAAAAGACATCATCAACAAATATCAACTGCTCAAAGGTCGCAAAGTTCGCTACATACCAGGATGGGACTGTCACGGCTTACCCATTGAGCTGAAGGTGCTTCAGGCAATGAAACCAGCCGAACGACAGGGCTTAACCCCGATCGAATTGCGACGCAAAGCCAAAACCTGGGCACTTGAGCAAGTCGATCAACAACGCAGTAGCTTCAAACGCTATGGCGTCTGGGGCGATTGGGATACACCGTACATGACCCTGAAACCCGACTACGAAGCCGCTCAGATCGGCGTTTTTGGGCAAATGGTGCTGAAAGGCTATATCTACCGGGGCTTAAAGTCAGTCCATTGGAGCCCAAGTTCGCGCACCGCATTAGCCGAAGCCGAATTGGAATATCCCGAAGGTCATACCTCTCGTAGCATCTACGTTGCCTTCCCAATGGTGAGCCTATGCGATAGTGCCGCTGCCCTATCGCCCTACCTGGCAGACTTAGGCGTGGCAATTTGGACGACAACCCCGTGGACGATCCCCGCAAACCTGGCAGTCGCTGTGAATGCAGAACTTACCTATGCCGTAGTAGAACTGGGTGAAAATGCCCCCGGCAAATTCCGCTATTGGCTGGTGGCCAAAGATCTGGTTGAGCGATTGGCAGACATGATGGCGACTTCGCTGACCGTTAAAGCCGAGATTTCAGGGAAGAATCTGGAATTTTCTACCTATCGGCATCCCCTGTTTGATCGAGAAAGCCCGATCGTGATTGGCGGTGATTACGTCACCACAGAATCAGGAACCGGCCTGGTGCATACCGCTCCTGGGCATGGGGAAGATGACTTTAATGTCGGTCAACGCTATGGCTTGCCCGTGCTTTCACCCGTCGATGAAGAAGGCAATTTTACCCAAGAAGCAGGTCCCTTTGCCGGATTAAACGTCCTGGGAGATGCTAACGCTGCCGTGATCAAAGCGCTGACAGAAGCCGAAGTCTTGCTCAAGCAAGAAGACTACGTTCACCGCTATCCCTACGACTGGCGCACGAAAAAGCCGACGATCTTCCGGGCAACCGAACAGTGGTTTGCTTCCGTCGAAGGATTTCGAGAACAAGCACTGAAGGCGATCGCTGATGTCCAATGGATTCCGGCACAGGGCGAAAACCGCATCACCCCAATGGTGGCAGATCGCTCCGACTGGTGCATCTCGCGCCAGCGCAGTTGGGGAGTACCGATTCCGGTGTTTTACGACGAAGCCAGCAACGAACCGTTGCTCAACGCCGAGACGATCGCCCATGTTCAGGCAATCTTTGCCGAGAAAGGATCGGATGCCTGGTGGGAACTGTCGGTCGAGGAGTTATTGCCCGAGAAATACCGCAACGACGGCAAAACCTACCGCAAAGGCACCGATACTATGGATGTGTGGTTTGACTCGGGTTCCTCCTGGGCAGCCGTTGCCCAGCAACGAGAAGGACTCCAGTACCCCGTCGATATGTACCTGGAAGGCTCTGACCAGCACCGAGGTTGGTTCCAATCTAGTTTGCTCACCAGTGTTGCCGTCAACGGTCATGCACCCTACAAAACCGTGCTGACCCACGGCTTTGCCCTGGACGAACAGGGCCGGAAGATGAGTAAATCGCTGGGGAACGTGGTTGATCCATCTATCGTAATCAACGGCGGCAAAAACCAGAAGGAAGAACCGCCCTACGGAGCCGATGTGCTGCGCTTGTGGGTATCGTCGGTCGATTATTCCTCAGACGTACCGATTGGCAAAAACATCCTCAAACAGCTTGCCGATGTTTACCGCAAGATCCGCAATACATCGCGGTTTTTGCTGGGCAATTTGCATGATTTTGATCCGGCACAGCACGCCGTTGCCTACGAGCAACTGCCCGAGCTAGATCGTTACATGCTGCACCGCATGACTGAAATTTTTGATGAAGTCACCGATGCGTTTGAGTCTTACCAGTTTTTCCGGTTTTTCCAAACGGTGCAAAATTTCTGCGTCGTCGATCTGTCCAATTTCTATCTAGATATTGCCAAAGATCGGCTGTATATCAGCTCTACAGATGCGTTGCGGCGACGCAGTTGTCAGACGGTTCTGGCGATCGCCATCGAAAATTTGGCAAAAGCGATCGCACCCGTGCTCTCTCACATGGCAGAAGATATCTGGCAACACTTACCCTACAAAACACCCTATCAATCGGTGTTTGAAGCGGGTTGGGTGACATTAGATGATCGCTGGAGACAGCCAGACCTTTCAACCCTGTGGGAGCAACTGCGACGGATTCGTCAGGAAGTCAACAAGGTACTGGAACGGGCACGAGTCGAAAAGGCGATCGGGGCTTCGCTAGAAGCCAAATTGATGCTCTATGTGGCTGATGATGCCACCCGTGCGAAACTAACGACCTTTAATCCGGCAAGCAGTCTCAGCGGCAATGGCGTTGATGAACTGCGTTACCTGTTCCTCACCTCCCAGGTCGAGGTATTGGATACACCTGCCGGACTGGCGGATCTGAAATATAGTATGCAGACCGATGCGCTGGGGATTGCCGTGGTCGATGCCGTCGGTAAAAAGTGCGATCGCTGCTGGAACTATTCTCTTCAGGTCGGCGAGTCGGCAGAGCATCCGCTGTTGTGCGAGCGCTGTATTCCGGCGCTAGATGGCAAGTTCTAAGTCTCTTTGAGGCGTGAATCCTGCCCGTCCGTAGGACGGGCAGGATTCACGCTTGTTCAATCATTGCCAAAATCTAACTTTAGGAAGAGGGTGCGATCGCCTACAGATGTCACAATTCCTGACGGATAGAAAGCGCCTTCCATCTATCCCTTCAGAGGCATTGCTTTTGGCAATGCCTCTTCTCATATTTAAACGACCCTAAGTGCTGTGCAGGTTGATTCAGTCCGGTGTTGTGGGGCGCGGAGCGCCCCACAACACCGCTTCTGCACTTAACAAACTGGCACACCGCGATAAATGACCCTGTGCGATCGCTTCACCCCATGTTCCATAAGACGTGATGAATCGTGTCTTTACAGCCAGGGGACATGCTAAGGAATGGGAATTAAATAACTCCGATGATTTGTTGCAGGGGCGAACGGTCGTTCGCCCCTGCAAACGATTCAATATTCGATCTTATTCAATCCACGATCCTAAAAATACAGAACTTATTGCTAGAACGTCCTTGAGACTACGCACAAGCACACAATTCTCCGGCAGAATTGGAACATGGTTCCGCTCGATAGGCGACACGTCAGGCAATAATGGCAAACCCGATCCTTGAAATTTCTAACGTATCCGTTGAATTTCCTACAGAAACCAGTCTAGTTAAGGCGTTACAGCATATTTCCCTGACGCTGATGGCTGGAGAAACGTTAGGAATTGTGGGGGAATCGGGATCGGGAAAGTCGGTGATGTCGCTGGCAATCATGGGGCTGTTACCTCAAACTGCCCGGATCAGTGGCGAAATTTTATTTCACAATCCTGATACGGACGCCGCTCCAGTCAATTTACTCAGCTTGCCTGCCGAATCAAAACGTAAGTTTCGGGGCGGGGTGATCTCGATGATCTTCCAAGAACCGATGACATCGTTAAATCCGGTGTTTACCTGTGGGCAACAGGTTGCCGAAGCGATCCGACTCCACAACGACGTTTCGCGGGACGAGGCAAACAAACGAGCCGTCGATTTATTTCGAGAAGTCAAACTGCCTGATCCCGAAGGCATGGTCAACCGTTATCCTCACCAACTCTCTGGCGGACAAATCCAGCGGGTAATGATTGCGATGGCATTAAGTGGTGATCCGGCGATTTTGATTGCCGATGAACCGACAACAGCGTTGGATGTAACGATTCAAGCCACCATTTTGCAGCTGTTGCAGGAAATTCGCGATCGCCGTCAGATGGCAATTTTATTTATCACCCATGACATGGGGGTCGTGTCGCAAATTGCCGATCGAGTGGTGGTCATGTATCGCGGACAAATCATGGAAATTGCCAACGCCTACGATTTGTTTGCCCGTCCTCAACATCCCTACACCAAAGGCTTACTCAACTGTCGCCCCCGTCCCGATCGCCAGCTCAAGCGCCTGCCAACTGTCGCGGATTTTATGCAAGTCAGCCAAACAGAGCAGGGTGAGATGCAAATTATTCCGCAACCCTTGGACGTGGTCGAGCGAAATCCCCTCTTTACGGAAGTTTCGCTGCAAGATCGAGAAGATCATGGGCGATCGCTGCTCCAGCAACCTCCGTTACTTTCTGTCAGCCATTTAGTTAAAGCGTTTCCGGTGCGCATCGGCTGGTTTGGGCGATCGTCTGATTTTAGAGCCGTGGATGATGTCAGTTTTGAGGTTTATCCCGGTGAAACGTTGGGTTTGGTGGGTGAATCTGGTTGCGGCAAATCGACGCTGAGTCGGGTGTTATTGCGATTAATCGAAGCGACGTCTGGAGATGTTCGTTTCGATGGCAAATCTATATTTCAGATGGATGCTGCCCAGTTGCGCCAGTTGCGCCAACAGATGCAAATCGTTTTTCAAAATCCGTTTGGCTCCATGGACGCCCGCCAAAGTATTGGCTCTGCGGTTATGGAACCCATGATCATTCATAACATTGGCATCTCTGCCCATGATCGACAACACCAGGCGATCGCTTTATTAGAGCGGGTAGGGTTGGATGCCACAGCATTTAACCGTTATCCTCATGAATTTTCTGGCGGGCAACGTCAGCGGATCTGCATCGCCCGGACTCTCGCCTGCCAGCCTCGCTTTATTATTTGTGACGAATCGGTTTCTGCCCTCGATGTCTCAGTTCAGGCGCAGGTGCTGAATTTATTGCGCGATTTGCAGCAAGACTTTGGCTTGACCTATATCTTTATTTCCCATGATCTGAACGTGGTCAAATTTGTTAGCGATCGCATTATGGTGATGAACCTGGGGCAGATCGAAGAAATTGGACCCGCCGACACCATCTACAACCATCCCACCCGCGACTATACCCGACAACTGATCCAGGCAATTCCTGCTGCCAACCTGGAAGAGATTGCCGAACGGCAAAAGCACCGCAGTTTGGCTTAGGATCGTGGATTTAATAAAACCGAAGATTTATTTTTGTCAGCGCGGCGGAGCCGCGCTGACAAAAATAAACTTCCGGGTTTTAATTAATTTGTGATTCTTAAGGATCGTGGATTAAATAAGATCGAATATCGAGTCGTTTGGAGGGGCGAACGGCCGTTCGCCCGTACAACACATCACCGGAGTTATTTAATTCCCATTCCTAAGGCAATTCTACAGAGCTGGGTTTAGCAATATGAGGCAACCCCCATCCCAATTTCTCTCTCAACACATGGAAAAATTCTGGCGGACGTAACCGGATAAACCGGGCTGCATAGGGCGATCGCTGCACCCGCAACTGATCATCCGGCAACACATAACACCCCGCATTGCCATCTACCACCATCACCAATCGATCGAGGTTCGCGGGATAAATAGTTACAGGCTCCGTATCAGGAAACACCAGTGCCCGTGAAGCCAGCGAATGCGGACAAATCGGCACCAATTGCAAGGCGGCTACCCCAGGTGCGACTACGGGACCCCCAGCCGATAGAGAATATGCCGTTGAACCCGTCGGGGTAGAAACAATCACCCCATCGGCAGCAATATCCACCAGCGAATGCTTACCAATTTCAATTTCAAAATGGCACATACTGGTCAACGGTTCCCGGTGCAGCACCATCTCATTCAGGCATAGCGCTTCCCAGACCGATACCCCGTCGCGAATCACCTGCACCGTCAGCATTGCTCGCTCTTCGAGGTTATAGTCGCCCATCACCAACGTTTCGATCAAGTGAGGCAATTGGGTCAAGTAGGTTTCGGTCAAAAACCCCATGTGCCCAGTATTGACCGTCAACAGCGGAATCGCGCAGGGCGCAACCTGTCGAAACGCGGATAGCACCGTGCCATCTCCACCCAAAACAATGGCAAAGCGCATATCTTGCTCAAAGCCAGGAGGAACCAACTGCTCAATTGGAGTATGGCAAATCGGGCGACTGGGCTGCGAGTAGCCAAGAATGCCACCCGCCCCTGTTGCCAAATAAACATCCCATCCAAGGGATTCCAACTTGTCCTGCATCTCTTTAGCAGCCTGACAAGCAGTTGGTTTAATGTCGTTGTAAATAATGCCAGCTTTGGGCACACTCAGCGTCCAGTACAGGTTTCAAAAACGTATAGAAAGCTCCGCTATCGTTGGGCGGAGATAAAAAACAGGCGATCGCTCTTTTTCCCGATGGATGAGAACGTCAGCAGTTCTTTAAAGATGCTCTTAACTATAGCTGTCCTCTTGCCAGAAACAAATAGGGCGAAGGGAAAAAACCCTGAGTTAGAGGATTGCTCTACCCGGTTGTTGACGGCTTAATATGTGAACGCGATAGTTAAAGCGGTTTAGCAATACTTTACCAACATCTTAACCTGGCAAGTTAAGATTTTTTTCTTACGCCTCAGACTGGTACACCAACTCAAAAGTTTTAGAGGGGGTGGAGGGGGTTTTACCCCCTCTTGGAGGCGCAGCCCCAAACCCCCATGTTGCAAAATTTCGGGTTTGCAACACTGGTGGTCTATCCATTAAAAAAAATGACGGTTAAAACGGGTAATGTGCCGCGCTTCGCGCAGCACATTACCCGTCAGAAAATACTTGACAAAGCACTAGAGCCACAACCGTGACGCTGTGCTGCAAAAATAAACGTTCGGGTTTTACTGAATTTATGGTCCTTAAGGATGAATTTTAGAGAAATAATGCCTATGACTTCTGATCAAATGGGCGAGTTTTATTAAGAAACAAATCATTTATGAGAGCTGCCCAGGGTACCTCAGGGCGATCGCTTACGCCCCTATAAAACGGCTCAAAATCTGGTTTTAGAATACTTGCGATTACTTAATCTAATCTAAATTCCAGCTCCAGCAAGGCATAATAACGATTGAGAGATGGGATAAAACTGAGTCGAATTAACCTAAATTTACTCAGAATTGTTGACGTTGCTGTTTTCTTCATATTTTGTTACAAATGGTGAAGACCAACATCAATGGCGTTTTTAACGAGTAATTACATGTTTGGTGGACTCACAGGCTCAACAAGTCAGACTGGAACCGATCTAGGAGAGCGTATGCTCAACGGGGTTGCCAGCCAATCGATTCGCCACTTGTTCACTCGCAGTGAGTCTGTGGATGTAGTAATTCGTTGCTACCCCTCCAGTAAGCTTCTGCAAGGCAGTGTCGATAGCTTCAAGATGCAGGGTCGTCGGCTCGTCATCCGCCGCGACTTTGAAGTCGAAGAAATGTCGTTTGAGACCGATGCGGTCTCAATTGACCCTGGATCGATCCTGGGCGGCAAAATTCGCTTGAAACAACCCACTCAAGCAGTTGCACAGGTTGTTTTGACCGAAGACAGTATCAACAAAGCGTTTAAGGCTGAGTTAGTACAAAATCGTCTGCAAAATGTAGACCTGGAGATGCTAACCAATCTCTCTGGCGGTGAACCTGTCTCGTTCCGGGATGTTTACCTGCAACTCTTGCCCGAAAACAAGGTCAAGATTTTGGCTAAAACCGATCTGCCCAATCGCGGTGACGTACCTATCAGTCTGAGTGCGACCATCACCGTGGAAAAACGCAGGCGGATTCAATTTAACAACCCAACGTTTGAAGCAACAGATGTTTCAGACGATGTTCGGAGCCTCTCGGAAACGCTGACACAAGCGTTTGCTGAGGTTTTGAATAATATGGTTGATTTAGACAAGTTCGATCTAGATGGGGTAATGTTGCGCCTCAATCGTCTAGAAACACAGGGTAAAAATCTGGTTTTTAGCGGTTATGCTCAAATAGAACATTTCCCAGGCAGCAATTGAGCTTTCTGAAACTCAATCTCTATGACCAATATGTTTGTTCTGGGTGGGGTGGTGATGTTCCCCCTACTCGGATTTTCTATTTTGGCATTTGCCCTGATTCTAGAACGCATCCTCTTCTGGTATCGGATCGTGCGGCAGCAAGATCACGTTGTGAGAGAAGTGTTGGTACTCTATCGGCGGAGTACCAAGGCTGCCTTTCAAAAGCTAGAACAAAACACTCACTTGCCGGTCGTTCGGATTTTTTTAGCCGCATTGGAACTGGAGCAGGCGACCCCCGAAGAGTTTCGGCTGGCACTGGAAACAGCTGCACAGGCAGAATTACCCCTGTTAAAGCGGTTTAACACTGTATTTGATACGATTATCAGCGTTGCCCCGTTGCTGGGTCTACTGGGTACGATTTTAGGACTGATCCATTCCTTCGCCTCGCTGAAAATTGGGGATTTGAGCAATACCCAGGGTCAAAATGTATCAGCCGGGATTAGCGAAGCTCTGATTTCGACGGCAACAGGGTTAGTGGTAGCCATTTCTACGTTGTTGTTCGCAAATACCTTTCGTGGCTTGTATCAGCGGCAGCTGGCTCTGTTACAAGAATATGGCGGACAGCTAGAGCTACTCTATCGTCGCCGCTACGAACTCAGGAGAATGCCCCATGCGCCTACCCAATGAACCGGATCTGCCGCCGCAAATCAACATCGTGCCGATGATTGATGTGATTTTTGCGATCCTGACGTTTTTCGTGATGTCGTCGCTATTTCTCACCCAATCTCAGGGTTTGCCGGTTAACTTGCCCACCGCCGTAACGTCCGAAAGTCAGCCTGAAAGTCAGTTGGTGGTGACGATCGACAGCCAGGGCAATTTAGCGCTTGACCAGGAGTCTGTTTCCGTAGAAATGCTGGTGGAACAGGTGCGATTGCAGCTTCAGGCAGGGGAAAATCCGCTGGTCATTATTAATGCTGATACGGCTGTGCCCCACGGCACTGTGGTAACGGTGATGGATCAACTCAAAACCTTACCGGGAATCAGAATGGCGATCGCCACCCAACGGCCCTAACAATCGCAACTATTGAGTAGTCCTGGAAATGTGATGATGTTTGGTGGCGCGGGCGTCGCCCGCACCACCAAAAATCACGCTAAAAAGTGCAGGGGCGATCGCCCCTGCACTTCTAGCTACACCAACTTAAAAGTTTTAGAGGGGGTGGAGGGGGTAAACCCCCCTCTTGGGGGCGCAGCCCCCAAACCCCCATGTTGCAAAATTTCGTGTTTGCAACACTAGGGAATGGGAATTAAATAACTCCGATGATTTGTTGTACGGGCGAACGGCCGTTCGCCCCTCCAAACGACCCAATATTCGATCTTATTTACTTCACGATCCTAGGCATAGATAGGGTTAAATTCCTGCTATCTATTGCGGCTGTAACCAGCTTCTCAGCTGCTGAATCTCTTTGTTTTGTTCATCAATAATGGTTTGCGCCAATTCCTTCAGTTCTGGATGATTTGCCTTGCGCAGGGCTTGCCTTGACATCAGCACCGCTTCCCGGTGGTGGGGCATCATCAGCCGCATAAACCGAGTATCAAAGCGATCGCCCGCTTTCCCCAGACGCTTTTGCATCATGGCAGCCGTCTTTTGTTCCGCAGACATGGCGATCGTTTCTTTAGTCTGAGTGCTGTAAATCATCGGCTCTGCACCGGCATCGGCATACCAGGTTTGCCGCAATTGTTTCAGTTGCTCAATTTCTGCTTGTTGTGCATCGATCAGCGACTGGGCATATTGCTTAACTTCTTCACGAGAGGCTTTAGTCAGTGCATCCTCTGCCATGGCGATCGCCCCTTCATGGTGCAAAATCATGGCGTCGATAAAGCGCAAGTCAAACTTTTCATCTGCTGGCCCCAACCGAGCTGCACTAGTTGTCTCAGAATCGTCTGCGGCAGATTCCGTGGTTTGGCTAGCAGGGTCTACGGCGGTGCTTTGCTCTGTTTTTGGAGGCTGACTACAAGCCGCCAAACTGATTGGGAGTGCAACCAGCGTGCTAATCAAAAGGGCACGAAGAACTCGACGATTCATATAACCAGTTAAGTATCTGTTAAAGGACATAGTAACGTTGACTTCCACAGTAGGTTCCAAAAAATGAGTATCGCACTGCTCCTGTCATGACGGATCAGTGGATCGAGACGTTTGCAGAAGTCTGCATTCGATCTTCCCCAGTCTAGGAAAAATTGCGTCACAATCGCACTTAAGTTTTCAGTCGAATTGCATGGCGATAGAGTTCCTCAAAGAGAAAATTAAACCGATCGCGATCGCCCTGTGCCATCCTCCTAAGGAGTGGGAATTAAATAACTCCGATGATTTGTTGTACGGGCGAATGGTCGTTCGCCCCTCCAAACGATTCAATATTCGATCTGATTTAATCCACGATCCTAACGAAAGATTAGTTACGCTTGACGGCATCTTGTCATGTCTTGGCTGTTGGTTGACGGACAATCGTTAAACTGTAAGGATAAATCATTTCCTTCCTGAGACACAGATGATTTCAGAACTCTCCAAGGCGATCGAGTCGTTAGATATAGCCGCCGATTGGGTGGGGTTGCGGGCTGTCCAAGAGTCGGCAAGTACGCGTCGGATGCGAGATGGGTTTCCCCAGAGTAATGGCAACTCCTTCAGCCAGGGGGTCATGGTTGAAGTCATGGTCAACGGGCAGATTGGCTATGCGGCTGTCAACTCATTCAATCTCGATAACATTCAAGCTGCCGCTAAGATTGCCCAACAACAGGCGATCGCCGCTAGCCAGTGGGCTATTTATCCTTTAACCCCGGCAGTGCGACCTAAAGTAGTAGGGCAATACATTTCCCCCTATGTGAAACCCCTTGATGCCCTTACGGCTGGAGAAATCAATGATTTACTGGTCAGACTATGCAAAGAACTGAAAGTCTCTGACCAGATTGTTCAGACCAATGCCACCGCTGTCACCAATGAAACAGAATCATGGTTTGTCAGCAGCAACGGCTCTGAAGTGTACCAGAAAATGCTGATGCTCCAGACGCACTTTGGTGTGACGGCTCAAGAGGGGTCACTGGTGCAACATCGGACGGACAACGGGTTTCGGGCACATTGCTATCAGGGGGGCTGGGAATTGTTTCCTCCTGCCAATCTCTGGGCAAAAGCTTGCCATGTGGGCGAACAAGCAATCGAACTATTGCATGCAGACGAATGCCCCAATACCACCACCACGCTGGTTTTAGCACCCGACCAGATGATGCTGCAAATTCATGAAAGTGTCGGGCATCCCTTAGAGCTAGACCGCATTTTGGGTGACGAACGCAACTATGCTGGGGGCAGTTTTGTTCGCCCCGGTGACTTTGGGCATCTGGCGTATGGCTCGCCGCTGATGAATATTACGTTTGACCCAACGGTGCCGGGAGAGTTTGCCAGCTATAGCTTCGACGATACGGGAGCGGCTGCAACCCCTGAATATGTGATCAAAGAAGGACTATTACAAAGAGGGTTGGGCAGTTTAGAAAGTCAGCAACGCACAGCCGTGCCCGGTGTGGCGTGTGCGCGGGCAGCATCGTGGAATCGTCCGCCGATTGACCGCATGGCAAACCTGAATTTGGAACCCGGCAACGATTCTCTAGATGCCATCATTGGCGATATTGAGCATGGGGTTTACATGGAAGCAAACCGCTCCTGGTCGATTGACGACCAGCGGTACAAGTTTCAGTTTGGCTGCGAATATGCGCTGTTAATCGAGCAAGGACGGATGACCAAAACGCTACGCAATCCCAACTACCGAGGGACAACGCCCCAATTTTGGCAGAGCTTGATTCGAGTGGGCGATCGCTCAACCTGGCAAATGTATGGCACGCCCTATTGCGGTAAGGGCGAACCCAATCAGGTGATTCGCGTTGGGCATGGCTCGCCGGTCTGCGCCTTTGCCAATGTAGAAGTCTTTGGTGGTGGTTAATGTTTAGAGCGGGTTGCCCCGACTATCACACGGTTCCACCCGTCTCATTTTAAAGGAATAGGCAGGATGAAGTCTGGAGAAGAATTAGAAGGTGTCTTTAATCAACTGGTAGCAACGCTGCTAGCCAACTTAAAGCCCGATGAAGCAATGACCTTAGAGCTGATTGGCGAACAAAGCCAATTCGTCCGCTTTAACCGGGCAAAGGTACGCCAGACCGGATGGGTTGCCGATGGTCAATTACACCTGACCGTCATGGTGGGGCAACGCAGCGCCTCCTGGGACTTTCCTTTTACGGGAGACTTTGATACTGATTGGCAACGCACCCAACAGGGGTTAGCCACAATTCGTCAGGAATTGCCCCAGTTACCAGACGATCCCTATCTGGTCTTACCGAGCGGTAATGCCACCAGCCGCGCCAGTCATTCTGGGCAACTATTAGCCCCTGAGGCTGCTGTTTCTGCCATTTTGCCCAGTGTGGCAGGGTTAGATTTCACCGGCATCTATGCGGCTGGAACCTTATTGCGTGCCTATGCCGATTCGCAGGGACAGCAGCACTGGTTTAAAACCGAGTCATTTTCGCTAGATTATTCCTTGTTCACACCAGAAGGACAAGCCGTCAAGGGCAGCTTTGCAGGTAGTGACTGGGATCAAGCCGTCTACACGGCGAAATTAGCAGACTCAAAGCAGCAACTCGAACGACTGGCGCAACCGGCGAAGATGGTGCCCAAAGGACAATACCGTACCTATTTGGCTCCAGCGGCGATCGCCGAAGTGTTAGCCATGTTTTCGTGGGGTGCCGTGAGTGAAGCCTCGATGCAACGGGGAGGCAGCGCTCTGGCAATGCTGCAACGCCAGGAAAAAACGCTGTCGCCCCAGTTTCACTTAAAGGAAAATTTTGCCTGGGGTTTAGTCCCCCGATTTAATGAACTGGGTGAAGTTGCACCGATGGAGTTGCCCTTGATCCAATCAGGGCTATTAGTCAACACGCTCATCAGTTCGCGTACGGCACGAGAATATGACAAAACCCCCAATGGTGCCTCAAGTGGCGAATACCTGCGATCGCCTGAAATTTCACCGGGTACATTGCCCACCGCAGACATTCTCAAAGCCCTCGATACCGGACTCTATGTTTCTAATCTGCATTACCTCAACTGGAGCGATCGCCCCAGCGGTCGGATCACAGGGATGACGCGCTATGCCTGTTTTTGGGTAGAGCAGGGCAACATTGTTGCCCCGATCGAAAATCTGCGGTTTGACGAAAGCCTCTATCAGTTCTTTGGCGATAATTTGTTAGCACTCACCGAGACACAAGACTTTATTCCGGAAGTGGGAACGTATGAAAATCGCCAATTGGGCGGCAGTTGGGTACCCGGAGTGTTGGTTGAAGACTTTACCTATACGTTGTAACGATCAGGGATTAAATAATTCCTATCAGTCAAGTGATCGGTAGGGGCGCACAGCGGTGCGCCCTTACCCAAGAATTATTGTTGCCGTCGCCCTTGGCAAGGAAGCCTACAGGAGGTTCTAATTTGGCGCAACGGCATAAACGACTGCTACAACACGATATGTATAGCGTTTTGCACCTGGATAGATGACGGTTTCTGTGGGAGAGCTGCGCTCTGCGCGGCTCTCCCGCAAAAACTGAATGGAGCATGGCTATCGTTTTTGAACTACTAATTGTTGGGCTGTGATAGCAAGTGTTCAATGCGCTCCATATTTTGCTGTTGCTGCCGTAACAGGGTAATGACTTGAGGAATTTCCTCTTCATGAAGCAAGTTAATTTTGTCTTGCAACAGCTCAATTTCTAATTCTGCTTTCATGTTGACTTCGTAATCATGCTTGGCATCCTGCCGATCGATCGCAGACTGCCGGTTCTGGCTCATCATAATAATCGGCGCAGAGTAAGCAGCTTGAAAAGACAGCATCAAATTCAGCAAGATAAACGGGTATGGATCCCAATGCTGAATGTAAGCCGTGATATTGAGAATCACCCAGGCAATCAAAATAATAGTTTGGATAATGATGAAATTCCAAGACCCAATCGTGGCAGCAACTTTGTCTGAAATGCGATCGCCTAAGGTTGCAGGTGGGCTGGGCGGGTTCTGGGCGGGTTTGCGTTCTCGCAACCTGAGTAACAGTTGATATTCATCGTGACTAACACGGGCGCGTAGGGGTCTTTGGGGAATCATGGTCAACATCTCTCGCCGGGGTTGAGGATCTTCAACAACTTATACCGCAGGCAATTGCCTAAAATCGTCCTTGAAGGCAATTAACACCAGTAAAGGGTTTGGATTTAAGGAAAGGATGAATGATTTGAAATCGTTACCTGAGCAACGGATTACTCTATCTATATCAAGCGTGTTGGTGGTGCTGGCAAGTTTGCTGGCACTGGTTGCGGTGTGGCAACTGCGCAGTTTGATTTTGCTGATTATGATTTCGGTGATTTTAGCGGCAACCTTTGCCCCCGTCGTCAATTGGGCAGAACGCTGGCGAATTCCTCGCTGGCTGACCGTGATTTTGGTGTACCTGGGTTTGATTGCTGGCATTGTCGGCTTCAGCATCTTAATTGGTCCCACAGCCTTTACCCAACTGGAAAAGCTGATTCGCCAGTTGCCCCTGTTCATCAAAGATCTGACACTTGTGATCGAAGATTGGCTATTGACGTTAAACAACACTCGCCCAGAATTGGTCAGTCAAGTCGAGCAGGTGTTGAATGTGCAGGCATTAACGACATGGGTTGCCCGTTCGACGCAACAACTTTTACTCAAATCTTTTAGTCTGACGACAGGCATTGTCGGGGGTGCCTTTAGCCTGGTGTTAGGGCTATTTATTTCAGGCTATATGTTGGTAGATAGCCGTACCTTGCTGAGAAGTTTAGTGCGTTTGTTTCCCACACCGTGGGATGAGCGGCTGGCTGCCCAAATTGCACCGATGAGCTATCGCATTGGCAGCTATATCCGGGGCAGAGTAGTAGTTTCGGCAATTTTAGGTGTAATCATCACATCGAGTCTGAGTTTTTTAGGATTGTCAGAATTTGCCCTGGCACTGGGGGCGATCGCCGGAGTCACCAACCTGATTCCGTTTGTCGGACCCGTCTTGGGGGCTGTGCCTGCCCTCGTCGTGGCTCTATCGCAAAGTTGGTGGACACTGTTGTGGGTGTTAATCCTGTTCGCCATCATCCAAAATCTAGAAACCTATATTCTCGACCCGTTATTGGTGGGGTCTTCGGTCGGCTTACATCCGTTGTATCAGTTGTTGGCAGTGCTGGGAGGTACTCAGCTTTTGGGCATTATTGGCGCGTTGATTGTGCCGCCGTGGGTGGCGGGTGCTGCCGTTTTGTTAGAAAACCTCTATCTCGAACCCAAATCTCGATCTGAAAACCAGGCGGCGATCGGCAAACGTCCACCCAGCGGATGACCTCACAGAAATGTCTTGCGATTTTGAGCATCGGCTTTGCGATCGGTCAACAGTTCCAATATCCGGATGCCAGTTTCGGGTAAGGGATTTAGCCGTTGTTGCAATTGCTCCCAGTTAGTAATCCGTTCATGCTCAATCCCATAGGTCTGACATAACGCTACAAAATCAACGCTTTGCGGAGTCGCAAAAAATTCCTCAAACGGTGGATCAAATTGGGCGATCGCCAGCATTTCAAAAATTCCACCGCCATCATTATTAATCAACACAATAGTCAAATGTCCCTCTAGCTTGTGGCGCAACAAAAATCCGTTGGTGTCATGTAACAGGGCTAAGTCACCTGTAAGCAACACCGTACTTTGATGCTGATGGGCAATTCCCAATGCCGTCGAAAGTGTGCCATCAATGCCATTGGCACCTCGATTGAAATAGGGACAAATAGCTCGATTTCCCGGTTGCCAAAACCATTCCATATCTCGGACTGGTGTGCTGTTCGCGACAAACAGGGGGGTTCCAGTTGGCAAGCATTGAGACAGCAGCCATGCAACTTTGCCTTCAAATAAGGCGGTGGTGTGGCTGAGGCTTTGGTCGAGCGTCTGACGAAATTGGGCTTCGAGGTTGAGCCAGTGGGTGAGGTAGGGG